>JACRFM010000005.1 GCA_016234305.1 Candidatus Kerfeldbacteria bacterium | reverse complement strand
TATTATTTGGTTATTAAGATTTAGATTTTAGGATTTAAGATTTGGGATTTTATTAGATATTAGGTCAATTAGAAATTAGAAATTCTAATCTATTAAGACTTTCGCGCTTCGTCATTGCGAGGAGTCTTCGACGAAGCAATCTACCTTATCTATAAAAACATTCTTTAGATTGCCACGCCCCAAAGCGGGCTCGCAATGACAGAATGGCGGCAAACGCGAAAGTCCTATCTATAAATACTTATGCAGTTTTTTCTTCTTTAATCCCTCCACTAATAACTTTACCTCTTGCGCGCGGGCGCGCGGACAAACGAGCAAAGCCCCGGGCGTATCTATAATGACTGTGTCTTTTAAACCAACCGTGGCCACTAATCGTTTTGACAGCGAATAAACCAGATTACCGCTGGAATTAACTTCCACATAATTGCCCAAGGCTACGTTGGCATTACTTTGTTTGGCTAAAATACTATAGATGGTTTGCCAGTGCCCGACATCAGCCCAGCCAAAGAACGCCGGCATAACCAAAGAACTGACTGATTTTTCCACCACGGCGTAATCTATGGAAATGGCCGGCAAGGCGCTAAAACTTTTTTCAGTCACTCGCCAAGAGCCGGCTTTAACTTGAACTGGCTTAAGTTTAAAAGCCGCCCGGGCTAAGCTTGGCGCCACTTGACTCATCAATTTTAAAAAGGCAGCGGGCTGAAAAATAAACAAACCTGAATTCCACCAGTATGAACCGTTGGCTAAATATTTACGCGCCCGGGCTAAAGAAGGTTTTTCAGTAAACTGAGACACGCGATAAGCCGCCGGGCCCGCGGTTTTGACAGCTTTGCCTAATTTAATATAACCATAGCCGATTTCCGGGTAGGTTGGCTTGATGCCCAACAAAATCAAAGAGCCGGGTCTGGCGGTTAGTAATTTTTCACCGGCGCGCAAAACTTTTAAATATTTGTCCTCATTGGCTATATAATGGTCGCTGCTCACAGTAGCCACGGCTTCGCTGGGGTATAGTTTTGATAAAATTCTGGCAGCGAGCGCTATGGCCGGACCGGTATTTCGCGCCACTGGTTCAACAATTAAATTGGCTTGTTTTAATTCGGGCAATTGGGCTTGCACCTGACGAACATTGACGCGGGTAGTAGATACAAAAATATCGCTGGCGCGATACTGCCGACGTAAACGCCGCCAAGTTTGCTGCAGCATAGTGGTTGAATTACCGACAGCATGTCCTGCCGAAAGCGCGGCTCCGCCGAATGGATTTCGGCGAGCCCAATTGAGTCGCGGGTCGAGGGCAACGGGCAGACCCAGCGGCTTAACTTGTTTAGGCTGATTAGCCCGCGACAGCGGCCAAAGCCGCGTGCCACTGCCACCGGCCAGAATAAGGAGTTTCATAAAATAAACTCAAAACTAAAAAGTCAAATCTTAAAACTACTAAAAGCTTCGCTTTTATCCCGCCTCGGCGGGATGGTTGCACAAGGCAACCAAAAGTAAAAATTATTGTCTTTTGTTTTTTAAAGTTAGCAGGCTGGCGGCTAAGATGTTGGCTAGTTCTTCCACTTCGATTAATAAAGGGTTAATCTGGGTTGAGATTATGCCAAGACCGTCTCTCATTAAGGCTAACCAATATTTGGTTTCATTGGCGCTTTTTAAGGCAATATCATAGAATTTAATGAAATCCCTTTTAGAACTGGCCGACTTAGCCTCAATTACATTAGCTCCAATACTAGTGGCGCTCCTTAATAGTTGGTCTGATATGCTCCAATATACTTTAGCATTGGGTAAAGTCTTTAAAAACCTGATAACACTAATCGAATAATAATAACATCTATACTTTAAATCACTTTTAGTTTTTGCGTTGTGGTTTTGACTTTTTACTTTTGACTTTTGAGTTATAATAGGCATTGTTGATACAACAATTATAAAAAATAGCCCTCTTAAAAACGCTGCAAGTTTATTTGCTAACTAAGGGCACAAAGACGTACCCCGGATAAATATGTTTAACAAAAGTCGTACCCACGCGCTCAGCCACAATTAAAGCCTGCTGACTGACGCCAATCGGCATAACTAATTTACCGCGTTCTTTAAGCTGGTCAAAATAACCTTGAGGAATAGCCGGCGCGGCGGCGGAAACAAGTATCCTGTCATAAGGCGCGGCCGGCACATAACCTTGGCTGCCATCTAAATTCAATAAGGTCAGTTGCGGATAAGCCAGAGATTTTAAGGACTCTTTAGCATAAGCTGCCAGCTCCGGCACAATTTCCAAAGCTGTTACCCGCCCCCTGCTACCAACAAGTTCAGCCAGCAAAGCCGCGACGTAACCAGAACCGGCGCCAACTTCCAAAATATTCATACCGCGCGACACTCCCAATAATTCCAGCATAAAAGCCACCGTGCCGGGCTGAGAAATAGTCTGACCTAAACCTATAGGCAAGGGATAATTCTCATAAGCCTGCAGCTTAAGAGACTTAGGTACGAATTTAGCCCGGTCGCAAGCTTTAAAAGCCGCCCGAACCGCCGGGCTTTTAATATCGCCTTGTTTAACCAAAAAATTCACTAACTCGGTATTACTTTTGAGTTCTTTCATATGTTTTCATTATACCATTATTATACCAATTAAAAACAAAAAAGAAAAACCCTAAACATTATATATCTACTTGCTTAAAAAGTGTCCGGCCGGACACTTTTTAAGCAAGGTAATTCATGCTACAATTAAAAATAGAAACATTGATTAATCTAACAAATATGACC
>JACRFM010000004.1 GCA_016234305.1 Candidatus Kerfeldbacteria bacterium | reverse complement strand
GGACAATTGTAACAATACTCAAATTTTATCCGTTAAGTTTATCCATACGATTACCGGGGCAGTCAAAACAGTGAGGATTAATCAGTTGTCAGGATATGAGGGGGTGGAATAGTAGGAAAATCAAAAATTAAAAATCAAAAATCAAAATGACAAGTTAAAATGTCAAATAAAAAACATACGACAACTATCGCAAACAACGCCCGCGGGCAGGGACTAATAGAGTCCATCGTTGCTATTACCATTATTACCGTTGGATTATCCAGTATTTTGGGGCTGGTGATTGCCGGCGTGGCCGGTGAACAAATCGCTTCCAGCCAGATTGTGGCGGCTAATTTGTCAAGGGAGGGGATTGAGGTGGTGAGGAATATCAGGGACACTAATTGGATGAACGGCGCCGCATGGGACGCGGGATTGGATTCCGGAATACCCGCCGCTGATTTGACGGCTGTTGTGCAATATAATACCGGCAGCAGTACTTTAGATTTTAATCCTGACCCGAATTGCGAAGCCGTCGGAGCCGTCTATCCCTGCAGATTATATCTTGGCTCTGGGACGAACAGTGGACTTTATTCCCATACGGCTACAGGCCAACCTCTTAATTATTGGCGTTTAATCAAAATGTATCGTATATGTCGGGATGAGACTATTGATAAAGGAGAAGACAGCGGTTCGCATTGCAACAGTAAAATAGGAATACAGATAATTTCGGAAGTCTATTGGCAGGAACACGGGCGCAGCCATACGATTGCGGCCGAGGATAGGATATATAATTGGAGGTGATTGATTGGGATTGTGGAATTTTATCCTACAATCCCACAATCCTACCAATCCTACAATCTTAAATAATATAAGTTTATGCTTCAAAAGTTTTTATTTAATCAGCGCGGTTTCACTTTAATGGAAATGGTTGTCGCGTCCGCTGTTTTCGTGGTGGTGGCTGTGGCTATAACGGATATTTTTATAATTTCCTCCAATGCCCAACGTCGCACCGAGGGCGCTCAAACCGTTAGTTCAGGCGCTCGTTTTGTGATGGAGACAGTGGAAAGAGAAGCGCGTATGGGAAGAATAAATTATGATTATTACACTAATGGCGAGATAACCAGTCCAACCGGCACCTTGGCTTTAATAGATCCTTACGGCTATCCGGTTGTTTTTAAAACAGGCGGAGCGGATTCCGACTGTCATAATGACGGTAAAAGTTATCCCTGCCTTATAGCCGGCATTGATGTGAACCTTAACGATTCCATAGAGAGCAATGAATGGGCGCCCATTACTCCCAAGGGGGTGAAAATGCCTATTATAAAATTTTATATTCAACCGACCCGGGATCCTTTTAATCTAAATGTTTCCACCGGTAATTATGCGGCGGATGAACAGCCGCGGGTTACCATTGTGTTTGCGACTCAAAATATCCCGGTCAAAGCGGTGGAACAGGTTACGGTTAATTTACAGACGACTGTTTCGTCAAGGAAGTATGGGAGATAAGTCATAAAGTCTATAAAGTTGTAAAGTCCGTAAAGTAAATTTTTTTGATATAGCAAAATTTTAAGGACTTTACGACTTTATAGACTTTATGACTTTATAGACTTTATGACTAATTCCAACCACGCAACATATAATCAAAGTGGTACCGTCCTCCTTCTCGCCCTGCTTGTTTTAGCCAGTCTTTTGGGCAGCAGTATTGCTTTGGGATCATTGGTTATCGGCAATCTGCAACAGGCTAAAAATATTGATGATGCGGTAATGGCTTATTATGGCGCGGAAAGCGGCATAGAAAAAAAAGTATATGACATACGGAAAAGCGATACTTTTACAACTTCCACCAGTGATACTTTAAGTAATCATACCGGCTGGACAACAACCGTGCGAGAATCCGGCGAATTAGTTATAGATTTTTTACAAAAAGACAAGTCAATCGGGTTGGATTTATATAATTTTGACGATCCGAATCCCGGCGCCGGTATAGAATCCGTTTATATTACTTGGCAAGGGGGGACAACATGGCTGGAAATCAAGTTTACCGAATGGTCTCCCGGTTCCAACATTGCTTGGCCATCCCAGCAGGAGGTTTCCGCGTTGAAGGGTACTTTTATATACAGCGGCGGATTGGCGACAAATAACTCTTTAGTTTCAAATAAAGCATATCATATGGAAATTAAAGCTTTGCGCGGCGACGCATCGGATATTAATTTAAATTTTTATGATATAGATGACGGCGGTCCCGCTTGTTCTAATAATTGTGTGAAGGTAAATGTCCCCAATCGCTTGGAAATAGATTCAACCGGAACTTACGGCAAGTCTCGGCGGGTAATCAGAGTTAATATGCCAAGGAAAACGCCTATGTCGTCTTTGTATGAATATGTGTTGTTTACGGAGAGGTCGTTGACTAAAGGAGCGGGGGAGCTTTAAAAATCAAATATCAAAAATAAAAATTTTTACCATTCACCTATTGCTTCATTGCGTCATTGTTTCATAATATTATTGTTTCATTGTTATCGCTCGCTTTGCTCGCTCATTGTTTCATTGTTACGCTTTTAATCATATTAGTACCTAACAATGAAACAATGAAGCAATGAAACAATAATTTTCCCCGCAATTCTTCCTCCCCCTACCCATAATATGCTATAATATAATCAAGTATGCTAATTTTTTCCAACAACACAATTTTCCGTCGTTTTTTGCTCAACCTGTTGATTTTGTCGGTTGCGGGGATTTTCTTGGTGAATTTGCCGGTTTTCAGCCAGGGGATAGAAAATCCCTTGGGGGAATCGGACCCGCGGGTAATACTCGGCCGCGTTATTAAGGTTGTTTTAGGCTTAACCGGGACAATCGGCCTGATTATGTTTATTTACGGAGGTCTCGCCTGGATGACCGCCGGCGGCAAAAAAGAACAGGTAAAAAAAGGCAGCGACACCATGGTTTGGGCAATCTTGGGGCTGGCGGTTATTTTTGCCAGTTATGCGATTGTGGATTTCGTCCTGACTAAACTGACAGGAACCGGGGGGTAAGAATACCGCGGATGGAATTTAAAAGTAGGGACAAGGCATTGCCTTGTCCGCATGTAGATACGAGGCTCCGCATCGTCTCTACGGGGGAATAT
>JACRFM010000062.1 GCA_016234305.1 Candidatus Kerfeldbacteria bacterium | reverse complement strand
TCATTGCGAGGAGCCCCGATGCCCATCGGGGCGACGTGGCAATCTAGAGTTAATACTAGAGAGATTGCTTCGCTAACGCTCGCAATGACAATGTAGTCTACGACTTTTGAAACCATCTAAATAAGTCAGCGGTTTTTTTATTGTCCGTGAGCGGACGTATTTTCCGACAAGGTTTTAATTAGACTGGATTTGAATTTATGAGGTTGATAGGCTTTGAGGCGGATAAATTTTGGCTTTAAGCCGGCTTTTTGCAATTCTTGTTTAACCTGTTTTAAATTCGGTTTTTGGTCATAGCCCAAGCAGACAATGTCGGGTTTGATTAATTTAATCATATGATATTGGTGGCGCTTGATCTGGTCGCCCCAGCGCGCGGTTTGAACAAAGGGCAGTTTTTTTATATTACGTAATCTAGTGACCTGATTTTGTTGTGGTTTGAGTTTTTTGATTTTAGAAACCACTTTATCACGCGCCACCACCACCACTAATTGCTGTCCCTGCCTACTGGCTTGACGCAGAAAGTGTTTGTGGCCCTGGTGCAGTAAATCAAACACGCCAAAAACCAGAACTTTGACGGGTTTAACCCGTTTTTTACTGCCTTGACGCATAGCTAATAAAGTTATAAGGTGTGGTCATAAAATAAGCAAATTAACAATCAAACAACAATAGAGGAGTATATCTATCATGGCAAAGGGAAGACGTCGTTTTAAATATACCAGCGATGGGCAACCATTAATGTATATTAGTCATCAGCAGCATGATAATCTCATTAAAAGAGTCATTAAAAGGTTAGTCAAATCAAATTATAAGCCGGATTTGATAATTTTCATAGCTACTGGCGGTTTATATGTTGGTTCAGTGTTAAAAAGAGTGTTAAATGCGGCTTGCGCCATTTGGCAAGCTCAAGGTTATGAAAATAAGTCGGGTAGCAAGTACGACGTAGCCAGTCGAAAAATAGTGTTTTCTAAACATCTGGTGTTTATTAGTCCCGATGGCAAACAATTGGAACTAACAAAAAAGACTTTTGCCAAATTTCAAAATATTTTGTTGGTAGATGACCTTGATGATACCGGCCGGACCTTGCATAAAGGTTTACGGCTGTTAAGGAAACACTTCGGTGATAAGTTCCAAATTAGAACCTTGTGCTTATGGCATAAGACTTGTTCAACCTTTATGGTTGATTATATAGCCGAAGCGGTAGAACTTGATCCTAAATCTGGTAAGTATCCTTGGATTGTTCAGCCTTATGAGGATTTGGCTGATAGAATCGGAAGATTTTTAAGAAGAAAAAAGAAAAAGTAAAATTGAACGAAATTTTTAGTTGAGGAGTTATTAAATTAACTCCTTTTTTATCCGCCTTCGTCCTCCCAAGGAGGACTTCGGCGGATTTCGCCGAAGAAATGAAGGCTACCTCGGGCGTGAGCCCGTGGAGGCTTCATTTTTATATTTGGCGTTAGCCATGATGCCCCCTGTATTTACAAGGGACACCCAGGCTTAACGAATTTTGTTCTAGGTTAAGGTTTTAAGCTCTTTAATTTGGTCGCGCAAAGTAGCGGCGCGTTCAAATTCCAAATTGGCCGACGCCAGAGCCATTTGGTTTTCTAAATCGCGGATGATATGCGCCACCTCAACCCTGTCCAATTTTTGCAAGTTAAGTTGTTTAAGCAGAGGAATCTCTTCTACTGGTTTGTTGCCGGCTAATCTATCTTCAGCAATAGCTTTAATAATGGTTTGGGGCGTAATCTGGTGGGCTTTATTATAGTCAGCTTGAACACGGCGCCGGCGCTCGGTTTCACTAATTGCTTGTTTCATTGATTTGGTAATTGTATCGGCGTACATAATAACATGGCCATCAAGGTGGCGCGCGGCACGGCCCATGGTTTGTATCAACGCAGTAGTGGAGCGCAAAAAACCTTCTTTATCAGCGTCTAAAATAACTATTAAAGAGACTTCGGGCAAGTCTAAACCTTCACGCAGCAGGTTAATGCCTACAATGACGTCGTATTTTCCTAAGCGCAAGTCGCGCAGAATTTCTAAACGCTCCAAAGTATCAACTTCGGAATGCAAATACTGAACTTTTAAATCTTCGTCTTGCAAGTAATCAGTTAAGTCTTCGGCCATGCGTTTAGTCAGGGTAGTTATCAGGACACGCTGTTTTTTGGCCACGCGGGCTTTTATTTCCGCCACTAAATCATCAACCTGGTTTTTAGTCGGTTTAATTTCAATCGTGGAATCCAGCAATCCGGTTGGCCGAATCAGCTGTTCAACTATTTGCTCTGATTTATTTAACTCATAATCAGCCGGCGTAGCCGAGACATAAATTAAAGTGTTAACGCGTTTATTAAATTCAGTAAAATTTAAAGGACGGTTGTCAGCCGCCGCTTTAAGACGAAAACCATAGTCAATCAAAGTTTGTTTGCGTGACTTGTCGCCGGCCGACATAGCGGTGAGTTGCGGTATGGTCATATGTGATTCATCTATAAAGACCAGTGCGTCCGGCGGAAAATAATCCATTAAAGTATAAGGCGGCTCGTTGATTTTACGACTGTCAAAGTAACGTGAATAGTTTTCTATGCCATTACAATAACCTACCGTACGCAGCATTTCCAGGTCAAAATTAGTGCGTTCTTGCAGACGCTGAGCCTCAATAAGTTTATTGGCTTTCTCTAAAGTCGCCACCTCAATTTTCAAATCAGCTTCAATCTGATTTAAAGATTGCTCAAATTGTTCAGTCGGCGCCAGGTAATGCGTGGCCGGGTAAATATCAACCATTGGCAGAGTCGTCAATGGTTCGTTGGTTAAAATTTCACACTCCTCAATTCGTTTAATAATATCAGCTTCATAATGCAGACGGTAAAAACGGTCCAGCGAAAATGCCGGATAAATGTCTACGATTTCACCTTTGACGCGGTAAGTACCGCGGCGAAAATCAATGTCAGCTCGTTCATAGCGCAAATTGGCCAGGCGGCGTAAAAGTTTTTGGCGCGGCACTGATTCGTTTGGTTGCAGGCTGATTTTTACACGTGAGTATTCGGCCGGACTACCCAGACCGTAAATACAAGAGACCGAGGCGACAATAATGGTATCACGGCGCGACAAGATGCTTTGCGTGGCCGCGTGGCGCAAGCGATCTATTTCTTCGTTAAGTTGGCTTTCTTTTTCAATATAAGTATCGGACGACGGCAGATAAGCTTCCGGTTGATAGTAATCGTAATAAGATACAAAATAGTGCACGGCGTTTTGGGGAAAAAATTGTCTGAACTCGCTAGCCAGTTGGGCGGCCAAAGTTTTGTTATGCGAAATAACCAGCGCCGGCCGGTTGCTTTTAGCGATAACTTGGGCCATGGTAAATGTTTTGCCTGAGCCGGTAACACCCAGCAGAGTCTGGGCGCGGTAATTTTTCTTTAAACCTTGCACCAATTTGGTTATGGCTTGTGGTTGATCTCCGGTAGGCTTAAATGGGACTACAAGTTTAAATTTGGCTGGCTGCATATTGTTGCGGTTGGCTTGCCCCGTAGGGTTCCGCTTAGCGGAACTCCTATCGGGGTCACCGGTTGGTTTAAACGTAGATTGTAGTTTAAAATTCATGATTTATTAATTGGTTACTTTGTCAACAGTAGACATATATTATACAATTATATTATATGCCCAGTAAACAAAACTTCACCAAGCTCGCCCAGCACCGCAAGCCAGCTCGGTACCCTCGCATCGCTCCGGCGGTATATTTCTCGTCGGCAGCGAGTGGCCAACAATCCCAATATTTTGACTATTCTTGGTGCCCAGGGCTCGCTGGGCGCTATTAGAAAAATTATTCTACCGTTTATGATTTTAAATTTAGTTATTAAGACTTTTCTAGCTCGCTTGTTTGTAAGCGCCTAGTGAAGTTATTGTTACTGGGTATGCCCGGTAATACAACTTTGCTAGAGCTCGTCTTAACCACATATTATAAGATTATGTTTTACATAAAATTATTTAATCATTTACCTTTGTTTAACCACTCTCGCGCTGAGGTGGTTTAGCAAAGTTGATATACTGGGTATGATAGCTCAATTGTCCGGGGTAATAGCCACCAAGACTGAACACGCTTTAGTAGTTGACGTAAATGGCGTTGGCTATGAAGTGGCTTGTATTAATGATGTATTGGCTAATTATAAGGTCGGCCAATCCATTAAGCTGTTTACTTATTTAAGCGTGCGCGAAGATGCTTTGGATTTGTATGGTTTTATCAAGCTTGAGGATTTGGATTTTTTTAAATTGTTGTTAACAGTGTCGGGCATTGGCCCCAAATCAGCTCTTAATATTCTGAATTCAGCCAAGCCGGCCGAAATTCGGCAGGCCATAGTGGAACAGAACCCTGGTCGTTTGCAGACCGTTCAAGGGTTAGGCAAAAAAACCGCCGAGAAATTAATTCACGAGCTTAAGGATAAGTTTGGCGCTCTGGAACCGGTGTCGGGAAGTGATGACCAAACAATCCTGCAAGCCATTGTGCAACTTGGATATTCTTTGGCTGAAGCCAGGCAAGCCGTGCGTTTGGTCCAAAATCAGTCAGGCAGCATTGAGGATAAAGTTAAAGCCGCTTTACGCAGTTTAAGCCGACAATAGCAATTTATGGAAATAAAGCCCATTGCGGCAAATTTAGTCTCCGAATTTGTGGCCCATTATCCGGCAGCAGCGGGGTTGTTTTTACAAACCCCAAGTTGGTTTAAGTTTCAAACTGCCGTCGGCCGGAGCGGGGAATATTTAGGTTTTTATAATAATAATGAGTTGATAGGTGTGGGAGCGGCGATTTTTCACACCCTCGGCAATAACTGGCGTTATGTTTACTTGCCGCGCGGTCCGGTAATAAAAAAAGATTATTTAGATAAAGCTTTAGGGGCGCTTATTGCCTATTATAAAAACCGCGGTTTTATTTGGTTGCGAATTGAGCCGCCGTTTAGGTTGGATGAAATACCAGCCAGGCCACTCGGATTTATTAAAACCAATGATGTCCAACCAGCTACGACCAGCCTACTTGATTTAACCTTGTCGGTAGACGAATTATTAAAGCCAATGCACTCCAAAACTCGTTACAATATTCGTTTGGCGGAAAAAAAGAATTTAACCTGGGAGTTGGTTGGCTTAGAGGGTTATGAAGATTTTTGGCGACTGTTGCAAATAACCGCCCAGCGTGACGGTATTAAGACTTTTAATAGATTATATTACCAGACACTAGTTGATTTGTATGGTAAGGAGTCGTTAGCGGACAAGCCGGAACTGGCTGTCCGTTTGGCGCAGGTAAAACACCAAGGACAAGTTTTAGCCAGCTGTTTGTTATTATTCAGCGGCGACACGGTTACTTACCTTCATGGTGCTTCCAGCAATGAGCAACGCGTTTTGATGCCGGTTTATTTATTACATTGGCGCGCCATTCAAACGGCTAAAGACTTTGGTTACAAACATTACGATTGGGGCGGCGTGGCCTTAACCGGACAAAAACAAAAAACTTGGCAGGGGATTACCCGTTTTAAACTTGGTTGGGGCGGCGCGACCATAGATTATGCCGGAACGTATGATTTTGTTTATAAAATACAACGGTATAGGTTATATAATTTGATTAGAATAATTAAGAGATTTTTTAAATTCTAATGTTAAAAGACGCATTAAGTCAAAAGTAAAAACCACAACGTGAAATTAAAAACTTTTTACTTTTAACTTGTACCTTTGATTTTTGACTTTTGAGTTTTGAATTTTTATAGTTTGGAATTTATTTAGGATTTAAAAATTAGAATTTGAGATTTTGCTGTTTTATTTTCCATTTTGACCCGCCTGCCAAAGCCAAAGTCTTAAACATAATCTAGCGATGAATATATATAATGTCATTAGACAACTATTGGTTAATCAGGCAAGGCTAGCGTCGGGCAGGTTTTTGCATTTTTAATTTATTATGTCTTCTCTGGAACTAGCCATTATTAAAACTTTAACTTGGTTTGATTTGTTTAATCAGCCGCTCACAACCTGGGAGGTTTGGTTTTATTTATGGGATGAATCAGGCAATTTAGGTAAAGTTAACCAGAGTGATATTTTGCTAGTTTTGGAAAAATTAGCAGCTGATAACTTAATTACCGGTAATTTGGGCTACTGGCAATTAGCTGCCTCGCCCAATTATGTACCAGAGCGACTCCAGCGATTAAGATGGACAATTAACAAACGCCGCCGGGCTAAGCAGGCGGTTCGTCTTATAAAACATTTACCTTTTATTCGTTTGGTTGGTTTAGTTAATACGGCGGCTTTTGATATGGCTGGCCGCGACAGTGACATTGATTTTTTTATTATTACTGAAAGTGGCCGTATTTTTACAGCGAGATTTTTGGTAACCAGTTTAATGCAGTTTCTTGGTTGGCGGCGGCACAGTAAATTAGTTAGTAATCGCATATGTTTGAGTTTTTATTTAACTGATGATAATTTGAATTTGCAGCCGTTGGCTTATAAAGACGACCCTTATTTACGTTTTTGGTTAGCTAGTTTGCAGGTTTTATATGATGACGGTGTTTATAGTTCATTGTTAGCAGCTAATAGTTGGCTAAACCGCGAGCTGCCTAATTGGCCTGCAGTGGTGACGAAGGAGCGGCCAGCGGTTAGGGTGACGCCGCTAGCCAGAAGCAGTATACTGGAAAGAGTTTTGGAAAAATTTCAAATGTATCTTATCAGTCGCCATCAGGATTCGCGTTTGGGTGATGGCTCCACGGCGGTTTTGGCCAGCCGTCAGATACTAAAATTTCACGAAAGCGATGTTAGACAGGAATTGGCCCAGCGTTTTCGTGAAAGTTTAATTAAAATCATAACTTAAGAATTTAAAAATGAAAATCCAAAATTATGCCCCCATTATGCGTCCATAGCTTCCCGCTTTGCGGGATTCCGCGGAGCGGGACAATTTACCCCGTCACTTTTGTGCCCTCATCGTTCAATGGATAGGACGCAAGATTCCGGATCTTGTAATAGAGGTTCGAATCCTCTTGAGGGCAGAAGAGTGATGGGGTGGATAGAGCGCAGGCCTCCGGAGCCTGAAATAGAGGTTCGACTCCTCTTGGGCGCAAAATAGTGATAGGTGGCCGCCCTAGGGTTATTAACGGCTGGTGAAAATTTAATAAATCGCTTATACTGTGTTATAGTTAAGGGGTCGTAAATTTATTATTTATTAATTAACTCCTCATATTAGGGGAAAATATCTTAATACTATGGACTTTACAGATTCCTTAGCTGGTTCCCTGGCCTCTGGCCTTAATAAACCAGCCGCTTATTACTTGGATAAAATTTTGGTTTGGGGATTAAGATTATTGGTCTTTTTAGTGCCAATTTTCTTCTTGCCTTGGACCTCGGAAATTTTTGAGTTTAATAAGCAGTTTATTTTAATAACTCTTGGCGTCATCTTATTGGCCTTTTGGGTAAGCCGGGGAGTAGTAGCGCGCGAGACTATAATGGTTAAATCTTGGCTCAATTGGGCGGTTTTAGCCTTTTTAGTGGTTTTTATTTTGGCTACTATATTTTCCATTGACCCCATTACTTCGGTCCTCGGGTTTTATGGAAGATTTAACGGCGGTTTGTTAAGTTTAGTGGCTTATTTGGTAATGTATTTTTTGGTTTTGCAGACAGTTACGCCGGACAGCAGCCAGAGTATCCATTGGTTACTTGGTTCGTGGCTCACTGGAGTCGGTTTAGGGGCGGTCGTATTGTTGCTTCAGCTCTTTGGCTTAAGGTGGCTGCCTTTTGCTGCCGGACAATTGTCCAGTTTTACTCCCTTAGGCGGTTCACTTAATTCAGTGGCGTTGCTGCTGGCGGCCAGTTTGCCCTTGGCTTTGTATTTGTCACAGGCCGCTAAAACCGTATGGGGACGGGTCTTGTCGGTTATTCTGGCAGTCTTATCGTTAGTCTTGCTTTTTATTGTTGATTATCAATTAGGTTGGATTGGCCTGATAGTAGGCGCAGTTGTCTGGTTGGGACTAGTTTTTTGGAAAAATGAATCAGTTAGCTCTTTATGGACCTTAGTGCCGGCGGTAGCTTTATTATTAGCGGTAATTGCTTGGCCCTTGGCAACTCCTGTCCTAACCCGTTTGCCAGTACCGGTCGAAATTAATTTATCGCTTGGTTCAAGCTGGAAAATAGCCTTGCAGAACGTCAAGGCCAGTCCTTGGCTGGGCAGCGGTCCAGAGACGTTTATTTATGGTTTTTCTAAGTATAAGCCGGAAAATTTTAATGATTCTAATTTTTGGGCTTTCCGTTTTGATAAAGCTTCCTCGGAATTGGCGCAACTTACAGCCACGGCTGGTTTTTTGGGGCTAGCTAGTTATATAGCCATTCTCTTGCTGGCGCTTTATGCGGCCTGGCGAACCTTGCGAGACAAAACTAAAACGAATTGGTTTTTGGGCGCGGCCGTAGCCAGTTCTTTTTTGGTATTAATTGTTGGTAGTGTGTTCTATTTCTCCAATACGGTTTTAGCTGTCAATTTTTGGTTGCTGCTGGGTATTTTAGGTATAATGACTTCAACTAAGAAACGAACAGTATCTTTAACTAACTCACCGCGAGCCTCATTTTTGTTTTCTTTTGGTTTGGCAGTGGTAGCTTTGGCTGTGGTCGGTATTTGTTTTGTAGTGGCAAGATTTTGGCTGGCTGACGCGGCTTATAGCCGGGCCCAGGTTGCTTCCAGTAAATTGGAAACGCTGGATACGGCCAGCAATGAATTGTTAAATGCTATTACCTTAAATCCTTGGCGGGATGTTTATCGCATTGGTTTGGCTCAGGTATTTTTGGGATTGGCTAATCGTGAAGCCAATCTGCCGGTGGGTAAGACTGATGAGGAAAAACAAACCCAACTGCAGCGGTTGCAGTCTTATATTGCCTCTTCCATAGCGGCGGCGCGGTCAGCTACTGAACTTACTAAACAAAATGTGGCTAACTGGGAAGCCTTGGGTTCAATTTATCGCGGTACGGTTTTGTTTGCCCGCGATGCTGAAGACTGGGTGATAGATTCGTTTGCCAAAGCCGTAACCTTGGAGCCGTCTAATCCGGCGCTTTATACCGAACTGGGTAAAGCCTATCTGGTCTCTGCCAGTCGCGGTCTTCAAGAGGCTAGTCAGACTAAAGACGAAGCGGCCAAGGCAAAATTAAATAGTGAAGCTGTCGGCAAAATTACTAAGGCTATAGAACAGTTTGATAAGGCTATTGCCTTAAAAGCTGATTACACCCCGGCCCAATTTAATGAAGTGTTAGCTTTGGAATTGCAGAACAAGATTGATGACGCCATTACCAAATTGTTGGCCATGCGCGATTATAATCCGCAGGATGTAGATGTGCTTTACGAACTCGCCAGTCTTTACTTGACTAAGAATGATTTTGATAAGGCGCAGGAAGCTTTCTCCACCATTACGGCTTTGGTGCCTAATCACGCTAATGCTCATTATGGTTTGGCTGTGGTTTACGTTAAAAAAGGCGACAAAGATAACGCTATTAAAGAACTGCAAAGAGTCCTGGAGTTAAATCCGGGCAACCAGGACATTCAGAAGCAACTTGATGGCTTGAAGAACGGCACTATTCCGGTGGGTAATAATCCGGTTACACCCACCCCTCCGCCAGCCGCCCCGGCGCCTGCTAAATCAGTACCACCCAAGAAATAGTTTGTTGGTGTTATAAAATCTCAATAAAAAAGGCCCATCAGCGGGTCTTTTTTATTAGACTTTTGCTAAAACTTTTAACTTACTGTAACTTGACCATTTATCATTTAGGGATTAAGTATTATATACTTACATAGTCTTATGAAGAGCAAGGCTTTTATCAGAAAATTGTTACCAGCTTGGCTGCTTGGTATTTA
>JACRFM010000061.1 GCA_016234305.1 Candidatus Kerfeldbacteria bacterium | reverse complement strand
GTTTCAAAATATACCAAACGCGTCAGGTTATACTTTTTAGCAAAACCATCAATTAATTTATATTTATGTTCATATACTCGTCTTTCCAGACTATTAGTAACGCCTATATACAAAGTCCTGGACTTATTGCTCATTATATAGACATAATAATTTTTCATTTTCTTGGTGAATTATTTATAGATCCCGAAACAAGTTCGGGATGACAACAGCAAATTCAGGGTGGCAATAGTAAACTCGGGATGACAATGGTAATCCTGTCCTAACAACAGAACAGGATTCAGAGCCTGCGCTGAGCTTGACTCAGCGATGACAGTCTAAATAGTCTTTGTGCGTTCTCTGTGGTCGTCTTGTCAACCTCTGCTAAACTAATACCTTTTATATCAGCGATTTTTTTAGCCACCTCCGCTACAAAAGCAGGTTCATTACGCTGTCCCCGATGCGGCGCGGGCGCTAAATAAGGCGCGTCTGTTTCAATCATAATCTTATCAAGCGGCGTTTGTTTTATTACCTCTATTAATTCCGGCTTAACATTTTTAAAAGTTATAATACCGGTAAAAGACAATAATAATCCCAAATCCAAAAACGCCTGCGCTTGCTCTCGGTCACCCAAAAAGCAATGCACTACCCCGCCTTGAGGCAGCTGCCCTTGCTTAACTTCCGCTTGCAAAACTTCAAGCAAATCTTCATAAGCCTCGCGGCAATGGAAAATCATAGGCAAATTTAAATCCGTGGCTAGTTTAATTTGCTGCTTCAATAATTCAATTTGGACGGCTCTAACTTCAGCTATGGTTCTTCCCGGCGGCAAATGAAAATAATCCAAGCCACATTCGCCAATCGCTACCACTTTTGAATCAGGCTTGGCTAAATCTCTATACTTTTCATAATCAAACACCTCGGCTCTGGTAGCAAAATGATCCTCACCCTCGTCAACTTCCATGGCAAAAAGGTGAATTGGATGCAGACCAATAGCCGCATACAAATTATCATACTTTTTGGCCAGTTCAACTGAGCGCTTGCTGGTATCATACTGACTACCGGGATTAATCATGTAATTCACGCCGACTTCACTTGCCCGACTTAAACAAGCCTCCAAATCATCTTTGAAGGCTCGAAAATTCAAATGGCAGTGAGTGTCAACCATAACTAGAATTAAGAATCACGAATTATGAATTAAGAATTAAAAAATTTATGAAAATCCTAAACCCTAAATTTTAATAACCAAATAATACCCAATCCCCAATTCGCAAAAATATATAAAACTTATATTTAGGTATTGGGATTTATTTAAAATTTAGAAATTAAGATTTGGGATTTTATAGACATTAATTAGCATCTTTATAAACTAAGAACTGTAAACTATTATCTAGGGCAAGATAACTCCCGGCACATAGGGTTGTATCTGTCTGATAACTTCCGGCAAAAGCGGTACCAAAATACTGGCAAAATTAATTAGTTTAGCCGCCAGGCTAGAAGCCGCGATAGCTGACTCCACCAGCAGCGGCAAAGCCAGACGGCTGGCAAAATAAAGTGTTAACCCTAGCACTAAAATACCTTCCAATAAACCAAAAACCGCACCAGCCAAGCGACTCACGGTTTTAAGAAAAGGAATTACTGAAATAAAACGGAAAGCGCGGTCAATCACATAAAATACAAAACCCACTAAACGATTGACTATCACAAACAACACTATAAACACCAAAAGCTTAATCCAGGCGCTTTCTAAACCAAACATACTGCCTAGCCAAGCCATAACCGCGCTATAATAATGTCCGGCCACATAAGCGCCAGCCACGGTTCCAAGGAGTCCGCCGAACATGTGTATCGCCCCAAACCATAACCCAAACCAGATAAAACCGAACAAAGTCAGGATGAGGAGAAGGTCTAAAAAAGTCATATTGGTAATTTTTAATTTCTAATATCTAATTACTAATTAATTCTTAATTTCCAAACGCGGAAAAAGTGGTTCGGCTTTAGTGATTTTTTCAGCTGACAATATAGCTACGACTTTTTGGCTAGTGGCAGGTATAAATGGAGCCAATGATTCACCGACTTGCAATAAAATTGAGTGCCAGCGTGATAATAATTTATTTAACTCCTCAGTCTGACTCTCTTTGGCCAATTGCCAAGGTTTAGTTTGTTCAACTTCGCCATCAACTAATTTTACCCAAGCCATAATATTGGTAAGGGCTACATCAAAACGCCAATCTGCCATAGCTTTAGCAATTTGTTCCACAGCTAATTCGACTTTATTTTGTTTTACCACCCTACCTTCTGAATAAGAAGCTATCATATTAGTCACCCGTGATAAGGTATTGCCCAAACCGTTAGCCAGGTCACTGTGGTAACGTTGCAAAAATTTTTCCTCACTATAATCACCATCTTCATAGGCTGATATTTCACGCAACAAATAATAACGTACCGGGTCTGTTCCATAACGTTCCACCAATTCTACCGGGTCAACGGTATTGCCTAGTGATTTGCTGATTTTTTCTCCCTCAACTGTTATGTAACCGTGAATGAAAATTTCCGTCGGCAAGGGCACGCCCGCCGACAGCAACATAGCCGGCCAATAAATACAATGAAAACGGCTAATACCCTTACCTATCACATGTACCCGCCGCTGGTTATTTAACCAAAATTGTTGATATCTGTCGCCGTTATCGGCGTAATCCAAAGCTGTTATATAATTTGACAAAGCGTCAAACCACACGTACATCACTTGACTATCATCCCCTGGCACGCCTACTCCCCAGCCTTTAGTCCGTTCAACCGAGCGGGAAACACTAAAATCCTCCAAACCGCGACGGATAAAGGCTAACATCTCATTTTTACGGGATTCTGGAATAATACGGAGTTCACCGCTGGTGATTAGCTGTTCTAATTTAATTTGGTAGTTAGACAACTTAAAAAAATAATTCTCTTCCGACACCTGCTCTGGCCGAATTTTATGTTCTGGACACAAACCGTTAACCAACTCACTTTCAGTATAAAACTGCTCGCAACCAACACAATACTGGCCCGTATAAGCTTTACGATAAATATCTTCCCCCTTACAGGCCGACCATAATTTTTTAGCGCCGCGCACATGCCTATCTTCAGTCGTGCGAATAAAATCATCATTAGAAATATTAAGAACCCCTCCCAGTTGTTTAAACTTTTGCGACATATCAGTCACAAAATCCGCCGGCGCTTGACCGGCTTGTTCAGCCGCTTGCACATTTTTTAAAGCATTTTCGTCTGTGCCGGTTAAAAACCAGACTTCATTATTATTAGATCGATGCCAGCGAGCCACTGTGTCTGTTTGCACCAATTCAAGAGCAAAACCTATATGCGGCTTAGCATTAACATAAGGAATGGCCGTGGTGACAAAAAATTTTGACATAATAAATCAACGTATTAAACTATATTATACAAAGAAATATACAAAAAAGCAAATTTAAAAACTGGCATCCGAGAGTCCAAAATATTCCTCATTTTAAAAGCGCACAACCTCCTTAATTGGTTACGAGTACGGATACACACAAAAAATTCCTCGGTGCCAGCCAAGCCCCGCACCGGACCTTTTAAAAGGAACTGGTGCGTGGTATAAAATTAACCCCCACCTAAAATACTCCAAAAACCAGCCGCCCCGCCCTCAAGCCGCTGGTCTTTCTCCTTTTGTGAACAAAAATATTTTAACAAATGTAGCCCTTGCAATCTGTCTTAATCCTGCTCCCATGCTCTAGAGCATGGGAGCAGGATTTGGTTATAAACAGTTACGGCGCGACCACTATTACAAATTCACCCAAAGTTGAAGTCTGCTGCAGGGCCGCTAAAACCTCAGCCGGCGTGCCGCGATAAATTGTTTCGAATTTTTTGGTTAATTCTCTACCCACAATTAATTTCTTGCTGGGCGCTAATTTTTCCAGCTCAAACAAAGCTTTGTTAATACGATAAGTGGACTCATAAAAAACTACCGGCTTAGAACTAGCGACAACTTCATTAAAAAATTTAACCCGCCCTTTTTTATGAGGAGGATAGCCTAAAAAAACAAATTCCTGAAGGTTGATGCCAGCAACTGACAAAATAGTTGTCACTGCCGAAACCCCAGGGATAGGAACTATTGGTATATCACTGACCGCGGCGGCGGCCACTAACTTACCAGCCGGGTCGGCCACGCCTGGCGTGCCGGCATCAGTAACATAAGCCAATGATTCGCCGGCTCTTAAACGATCTACTAATCCGTTTGTCACCTTGTCGGTTGAATGATGATGATAACTGCAGAGCGGCTTATCTATGCCATAATGCTGCAGTAATTTTTGAGTAACTCTGGTATCTTCACACACCACTGCCGCCACGGTTTTTAAAATTTCCACAGCCCTTAAGGTGATGTCGCCTAAGTTGCCAATGGGCGTGGCCACCACATAAAGCGTACCGCTCATAAATTTTAATTATCTAGACCGCCTTGTCCTCGCGTCGCCAACGCTTATCAAACAAATCCGACAAAATCATGCCGATTATAGCGGCTGACGGAATAGCCATGACCGCGCCAACCACACCGGCAATATTGTAACCAGTCATAACCGCCAAAATGGAAATTACCGGATTTAAACCAACCGCCCGTTTCATAACCGCCGGCACAATAATATTGTTCTCTGATTGTTGAATAAGCACATACAGGCCAATAATCAACAAAGCGTGCAGAGGTGAGATTGAAGCGGCCAATAAAACCGCCGGAATAGCTCCCAAAATAGGACCAATATAAGGAATAATTTCCGTTAAACCGGCCCACAGCGCCAAAACTAAAGCGTAAGGCATATCAAATAGCAGTAATCCAATATAAGTCATGACACCGATTATCAACATCAATAACAACTGACCGCGCAGCCAAGCCCCCAGTTTAATCTGAATCCTCTCTAACAAACCCTCAACGTAAGATTGCTTCTCCATTGGTGTAACCGAGACAATAAAACGTTTCAAACCATTTTCATCTACCACCAAATAAAAAGCTATAACCAAAGTGATGATGAACTGCATTATACCGCCAAAAACTGAAGCTATGGAAGCCAAAATTGAGCCAGTAGCCGAAGCCAAACCAGAACCCAAAGACTGCAGGGCTTGCTGCACCGTGACACTAACCTCATCTTGAAATCCAGTACCGCCAATATTAGTGACGCCTAACATAATTTTTTCGTAGTAATAAGGTAGAGTCTTGGCTAAATCAGCCACTTGGCTAGCCAACGGCGGAATCATTACTACAGCGATTACGGCTATAAATAAAAACAGCAGCAGATAAATTATTACCAGCGACAAGGAGCGCGGTAATTTATAACGCTGCATCCAATCAACCCAAGGATCAATGGCGGTGGCTAAAATTATGGCGACCAACAAAATTGTTAAAATGTCAACTATCAGATAGGCCAAATAAACCAACAATCCAACTAAAACGATTTTCCACAAAGCGGCAAATGATATATCTAAGGAACGAGTTTGATTAGCTGGTAACATAAAAATTAATTTAATTATCAGGTAAGCAGCCGAGTAAAGGGTTTAGAATTTTTATAAGGGCCAATTAGAGCCAAAGTCGGCCGATTGGTTTGTAAAATTTGCCGGGCTACTTTTTTAATGTCAGTTAACTTAACCAACGACAAACGCTGTAAATAATCATGGGCCGATTCAAAACTGCCTTCCAAAAAATACCTTTTCCCCGCCCACTCCGCCTGGGCCAACGAATCTTCCATGGCCAAAGTTAAACTACCTTTAGTATACTCCTTGGCGCGAATTAATTCATCATCGGTAACTCCGTTTTGCGCAACTTTAGCCAACTCTTCACGAATTAGTTGAATAGCTAATTCCAAACGGCTTTTATCGAGTCCGGCCTGAATCACCAGAGAACCAGTGCCAAAATACTGGTCAGTGCTGCAACGCACTGAATAACATAAGCCTTCTTTCTCCCGCAGACGCACAAATAAACGAGAGCTCATATTGCCACCTAAAATAACTGCCAGCAAACGCACCGTCGGCAAATTTTTATGGCCATAGCCGTAACTGGGGAAGGCATAGGCCAGCTGAACCTGTTCAGTATCCTTAAAATGCACGGCTACCCTGGGGACGCCCAATTGCGGCTTGAAAGTCTGATATCTACCTAAGTTGCCAGCTGTCCGGGATTGGCTAAAAATTTGCCGAACCTTCTTTTCTACGGTCGGACTGATTTTACCGGACATGGTGAGCGTCATATTATGCGGATGATAATATCGTTGCCAAAAATTTTTAAGCTGGTTATGTCTTAAATTGGTAACGCTGGCCCGTGAACCGCTAATCAAATTGCCCAGACTGGAACCTTGATACAAAGCACCCTCCAAAACGTCGTTAATATAAAGCAAGGGATTGTCCTCATACATATTAATTTCCTCAACAATAACGTTTTTCTCCTTGTTCATCTCGGTTTCGTCCAAACGAGATTGCCAGAACATTTCTTGCAAAACTTGAGCGGCCAAAGGTAAATACTCCGCCGCTACCTTTATATAATAACCTGTATACTCCTTGGCGGTGTAAGCATTATATTCAGCGCCCACGCCGTCCAGTAGGCCGGTTAATTCCTTAGCGGTGGGCCAAGTAGCGGTGCCTTTAAACAGCATATGTTCCAAAAAATGCGACAGCCCTTGTTCGCTGCTCGTTTCCAAACGCGAACCAACCTTAATCAAAGCCAACAAACAAGCTGAGGCTGTACCAGCTACCGCTACCTTTAACAGCGGCAAACCGTTAGCCAGCCGCTTAAATTCTATAGACTTGGCCATAATCTAATTAACCTTAAATTTAGTGGACAAATATGATATTACCTGGTCCAGAGCTATCCGTTCCTGTTTCATAGAATCACGCTCGCGCACGGTTACTGCTTTATCCTGCAAAGTGTCAAAATCAATAGTTATACAAAATGGCGTGCCAATTTCATCCTGACGCCGATAGCGCCGGCCGATTGACTGAGTTTCGTCATATTCAACCACGAACTGCGGCCGTAAACTGTCAGCCAACTGCTGCGCCGGGGCAGATAATTGCTCATTCTTTGACAACGGTAACACGGCCACTTGCACTGGCGCCAAATGCAGCGGCAGTTTTAAAACTATCCGCGTTTCGGTTTCACCGGCCTTAGCCGTCGGCGCGGCTTCCTCATGATAAGCCGACAACAATGTTACCAGCATGGTTCGCTCAAGACCCATTGACGGTTCCACCACATGCGGCATAAAAGTCTGGCCACTAATGGGGTCAGTATAACTTAAATCCTGACCCGAGTACTTGGCGTGCTGCGACAAATCATAATCAGTACGATAAGCCAATCCATAGAGCTCCTTTTGGCCAAACGGATAGTTATATTCAATATCAATCGTCCGCTTGGAATAATGAGCCCGCTCGCCATCCTCAATTTCATGAAAAACCAGCTCTGATTCCTTGACGCCCAAAGATTTTAACCAGGTTTTCATAGCTTCAAGCCACATCGTAAAAGCCGGTTGCCAAGCGTCTGGCTCCACAAAATATTCCAACTCCATTATTTCAAACTCGCGCGTACGGAAAATCCAATTACCCGGAGTAATCTCATTGCGAAAAATTTTACCGATTTGTGCAATGCCGAACGGCAAACGGCGGCGGAGCGTCTGTTGAATGATTTTGAAATCGGTAAACATGCCGCCAGCGTGTTCCGGCCGAAGATAAGCCTCGGAGCCAGCTTCCTCCACCGGACCGATGTGGGTTTTAAACATTAAATTAAATTGCCGCACTTCAGTAAGCTCGCCGCCGCATTCCGGACAACGAATTTCTGACCAATCAACCGGTTTCTCCCGGCTATAACCCGGCTCCAATGACTTGGCCTCCAGCAAATGATCGGCGCGAAAACGTTTCTGACACCTTTTGCAATCAACCAATGGGTCAGTAAAATTCTGTAAATGCCCGGAGGCTTCCCAGATTTTTGGATTCATAATTACGGCGCTCTCGAGGAGCACCACATCCGACCGGCTAAACACAAAATGCTTCAGCCACGCCTGACGAATATTATTTTTCAAAACCGCCCCATAAGGTCCAAAATGCCAACTATTGGCCAAGCCGCCGTAAATCTCACTACCAGGGTAAATAATCCCCCGCTGTTTACATAAAGTAATCAACTTATCCAATTTATTTGGCTCATTGGTTTCAGTTGGCATAACTCCCTTACTTTAATAAATTCTAACACTTTTGGCAAATTAAAAACTATCACCTCCTGATTACCACAGCTCACAACTTCCTCGCCTTCTCCACTCGAATCTCGCCGCCCGGCTCCAGCACCACCACATCGCGCCGGCTAAGTTTGCCGGTTAATAAATATTTAGCCAAAGCACTATCCACATTATCTTGAATGGCTCGCCGAAGCGGCCGCGCGCCATACAACGGGTCAAAACCTTTGGCGGCCAGTTCCTTAATAGCCGCCGTGGAAGCTTGTAAATGAATACCCTTAGCCTCAAGTTCAGTAGCTAGTTTACCCAGCAATAAACCAGTGACTTTTTCAATCTCCAGCAAAGTCAAAGGCTTAAACACTACGATAGCGTCAAAACGGTTAAGTAATTCCGGTCGGAAATACTGTTTTAAACCACTTTCCATCAAAGTCCGGCGAATATACTCAAGCGGCACTTGGTTTTGCAGGCTCTCCTCAATGAATTGCGTACCGGCATTGGAAGTAGCCATAATAATAGTATTGGTAAAATCAACCGTCCGGCCGGTGGCATCGGTGGCTCGCCCGTCGTCCAAGACTTGTAAAAATACGTTTAAAACATCAGGATGGGCTTTTTCAATTTCATCCAGTAATAATAAACTATAAGGCTGACGACGAACACTCTCGGTTAATAAACCGTGTTCACGGCCGCGGACAGGCGCACCCAGTAAACGGTGCAAACTCTCCACCGTTTGATATTCCGACATATCCAGCCTGATCATTTTATCTTCGCCGCCAAAATATTCACTAGCCACCACTTTAGCCAGTTCGGTCTTACCCACGCCGGTCGGACCCAAAAACAAAAACGAGGCGACTGGCCGCTTTTGGTCGCGCAAATTAACTCGCGCGCGCCGCAAGGCCTCGGCGACCAACTTAACAGCCTCAGCCTGACCAACAATACGCTGTTGTAAGATTTTTTCCAGATTCAACAGTTTAAT
>JACRFM010000060.1 GCA_016234305.1 Candidatus Kerfeldbacteria bacterium | reverse complement strand
TATTAAGGCGATACAGCACGGAGAATTGGTGTGTAGATTGTTCATACACGCCAACTTTCCCAGATTCCTTAAGTTTTGTCGCTAAACCAAGAGCAAAATCAAAAAATCCATCAACCAAATTTTTTCCTCAAACCCCCAGCCGGACACTTTTTAAGCAAGGTAATTCATGCTACAATTAAAAATAGAAACATTGATTAATCTAACAAATATGACCTCTAAAACACCTCCCCTAACCAAACTACTACTTAATGTTTTAATCTCTACCGGCAAAGAGATAATTAATTTTATTGAATTTTCTAACGACATAAGGCATTACCAAAGTATTTTCAGAACCGGTGGCTATGAAGCAGTTCAGGAATTTAAAAAACTTCAGCAGGTTAATCAACTAAAAAAGACAATCAATAACCTAAAACACTCTAATCTAATAAAAACCAAAAAAATTGGCAAAAAACTAATAATAAGCCTGACTGACAAAGGCAAGATATCAAGTTTAAGTTTACAATTACGTCAGGCCGAGCGTCATCACAATAAACTTTACACGATTGTTATTTTTGACATTCCAGAAACACAACGGCTAGCCCGCCGCCACTTTCGTCTATTATTAAGGCAGGGGGAATTCAAAAAGTTGCAACAAAGCGTCTGGGTCAGCCCGCGCGATAACTTTCAGTTATTAACGAATTTTATCAAGCGACACCAACTAAATAAATGGGTAAATGTATTTTATGGACAAAATTTCTTTTTATTGCCTAAATAAAATCAGAGTTAATGGACAAAATTAGTTGCTGAAAATTACCCTTTAGGGTTAATACTAGCTACAGATTTACATCTGTATTACGACACAACGAATTTTGTTTAATAAATTGACTAATAGAACCGCTAAAACAAGCTCAAAAAATCGATTAAGACCGCGTAAGTAGCAACTAGAAATGCCCATTATACCTAAAATCACAACCCCCTGGTAATTTCGGCAAAACTGATGTTCCGTTTTTTGGTCCGCCCGGACCAAAAAACGGAACGTTGATTATATGCCAGCTAAAATACCTACTAAAATAACGGCCTAATTATTGACCAAAGCCTCATTATTGACCAATCGACTAAGCTTTCCCCTCGTGACCCTTAGGCCGGGGTTTCCTATAGGCGAATGACAGAATGAGATTGCCACCCGCCAGAGGCAAAGCTCGCGGCTAAAGGCTCGGTCGCTCGCAATGACGAGAAGAATGCAAAGCCGCCAGACGAAAAAGTTGAAGTCCAGAGCACACAGTGGAATACCTCATGTGATGTCCATAAACCCGGGAACGCTTCATTTATTCGTCGTCACTAAAATTTTCTCCAATTGCCGAGTCCCCCAGCCCAAAAGAGAGCCAATGAACGCTCCGGCCAAGACATCAGTCAAATAGTGGACCCCCACAGCCAGTCTGCCCCAAGACACTAAAACCGCCAGTACCAAAGCTAACGGCCGGTATGATTTCTTATGCGCCGACAATAAGTAGGCAAATAAAAAAGCTACCGTGGCGTGGTCGGAAGGAAAAGATTTGCTTAGCGGATTCATATTTATTAATGGCGGAAGTTGCAGGGCTACAAAAGGACGCAAACGGAAGAAATACCAGCCGACTAAAGCGTTCAAACCATAGGCGCTGGCCACACCGAGTAACAAGGCGACTAATTCGCCCTGCCAAGCTTTTTTATGCCAAATATAAACAATCACAAACCAAGCCAAGAGTAGCCAAATCAAAACCGACGCGCAAAAAATGGCGAAGAGTTTAATTATCTGATGATTGGCAACGAACCAATATAAACTTTGAGAAATTAATTGATCTATCACAAAAATTAAAAAATAAAAGATTAAAAATCAAAATGACAATGCAAAATTTTAAAATTTTTATCTGTAATTTTTAATTTTGATTTTTACATTTTGAATTTATCTCTGGCAGTTAGAGCAATAATGCGTGCCCCGGCCAGCCAGGACAGTTCTACTGATTGGCCGCGAGCAACGGCGGCAAGGCTCGCCCCGACGGCCATAAACCCAGCGCTTTTCCCAATAAGTCCCCTTTCGGCCAAAGCCGTCGCGATAATTATTAAAAGACGTACCTCGGGTCCGTACTGCCTGGCTTAAAATTTGTTTAATAGAAGACCATAATTTAATAAACTCAGCTGATTTTAGTTTACCTACCCTACGGCTTGGTTTAAGGCCGGCGGCAAATAAACTTTCATCCACATAAATATTGCCCAAGCCGGCGAGCACGGCCTGATTCAACAAAGCCGCCTTAATTGAGACTCGCGGATGGCCGTGCAAACGCTGACGCAAAACAGCGGCGGTAAAATTTTTAGTCAGGGGTTCCGGGCCGAATTTAAGATGATGCTTGGCCAAAAGTTCGGATTTAACCAGCTGGAAGTAGCCAAAGGTCCGAACATCATTAAAATATAACTTACCACCGCCGGCTAAACCCAAAGTAATATAAGTATAGCGATTAGGTACAGCGGCGACTCCCACGATGGGATGACCGCCGAGCCGTATTTTTCCGGACGAACCTCGCCAGACCAATTGTCCGGTCATTTTAAGATGAATCAATAAAGTATAACCCGAAGACAAACCAATTAAAACTAATTTAGCGCGGCGCCCCACGGAAAATATGGTAGCGCCAATCATAAACTTTTTAAACTGACCTAAGGGATTTTTTAACAAACGCTGTTTGGTAACTTTAAAAGTCACGATTTTTTTACCAACTAAAACCGGACGCAAGTCACGCACAATGGTCTCAACTTCAGGAAGTTCGGGCATGATGGGAAATTAAAAATTGAAATATCAAAATGAAAAATGAAAACGCAAAAAATTTTGATTTTTGATTTTTAAATTTTACATTTATAACAGGCTTTGCCCAGTCATCTCCACTGGTTTAGGCAGTCCCATAACTTTTAATATAGTCGGGGCCACATCAGCGAGCACACCGGAGGGAGCTAATTGGCTTAAATCGCTCACTTGGGGTAAGCCGCTGATAGCCTTATGTTCCAAATCGCGGCTAATCATTAAAAAAGGCACAGGCAAATTGGAATGTTCCTTGTCAATTTCGCCGGTCTGGTGATTAACTAAGCCCTCAGCATTGCCATGGTCGGCTGTCAGCAAAACCATACCGCCAAATTCCAAAGTGGAAGCCACAATCTCTCCTAAACATTGATCCAAAAATTCAACGGCCTTTACGGTGGCCGGTAAATTTCCAGTATGTGCAACCATATCAGCGTTGGCAAAATTCATTAACACAAAATCGTACTTGCCCGTTCGTACTTCCTGCAAAAACCTGTCCGTCAGGCCACGCGCCGACATTTCCGGCTTTTGTTCATAGGAGGGAACTACCGGTGATGGCACTAAAACATGGTCCTCCCCCGGATAGGGCTGCTCGTGGCCGCCGTTAAAAAAATAAGTGACATGAGCGTACTTTTCGGTTTCAGCCAGGTGCAATTGTTTTAGGCCGGCGTCAGCTACTACCCGGGCCAAAGGATAAGCAATGGCCTCGGGAGGAAAGGCCACCTCCACTGGTAGATTTTTATCATACTCAGTCATAGTAACAACCTGCAGTTGCGGCCAAGTCTTAACGGTAAATTTGGCAAAATCAGGCACAACCAAAGCGCGAGTCAGTTGGCGCATACGGTCGGCGCGAAAATTAAAAAGTATCACTACGTCCTGGTCACTGATAGTGGCGCGCGGCTGGCCCGCTGAATCATTAATAACCGTGGGAACCAGCTCCTCATCAAACACGCGGGCTTCATATGAAGCCTTTATCGCATCCACTGGACTGGTAGCTGGCTTGCCAATACCATTGACCATAGCCTCGTAAGCCGCTTTAATCCTGTCCCAGTGATTATCACGGTCCATGGCGTAAAACCGGCCGCAGACAGTGGCAATCTGGCCGAACTTCAATTTTTTCAACTTAACTTCCAAGTCTTTAATATAACCACCGGCGGTATTGAAAGCCGTATCACGGCCATCTAAAATGGCGTGGATATAAACCTGGGGTAAACCGACTTGCCTGGCTAAATCCAGTAAAGCATACAGGTGGTCAATGGAACTATGAACGCCGCCCGAACTGACCAAACCAATGAGGTGCAGGCGGCTGTTCCGCTCCCGAGCCATTTTGGCCGCGGCGACGAGTTTGGCATTGGTAAAAAAAGAACCGTCTATTATGGCCTTATTAACCCGCGGTAAATCCTGATAAACTATTTTACCAGCGCCTAAATTCAAGTGCCCCACTTCGCTGTTACCCATTTCGCCCCAAGGTAATCCCACGGCTTCACCAGCCGCCTGCAGCGTACAAGTAGGGTAATTGGCAATCAAACTGTCCCAAACTGGTTTATGAGCCAAAGCAATAGCGTTACCAGGCGAAGCCGGAGCCACGCCCCAACCGTCTAAGATAACTAAAACTATCGGTTTGAGCCGTACGTTAGACATGAATTAGTAAGAGTAAGGCTAAGAGTGAAGAGATAGAACAATGAAAAATGTAAAAATCAAAATGGAAAATGAATGCATAAAATCCTAAATAAATTCCAATTCTCAAATTTAGGATTTGGGGATTATTTCCCGCCAAAGGCGGGTCGGCCTATGGCGGAAGTTACTAGCCTGTCGGTAGGCAGGGATTTAAAATTCGGGATTTGTTCTTTATCATTTTTATATTTTGCATTGTCATTTTAACTTTTGATTTTTAAATTTTAAATTTTCTATCATCGCTTAAACAAACTCCGCCGTGTCATTAACTTGGGTTGATTGATGTGGAGCAGGTCAAGAATCGTCGGCGCCACATCTCCCAAAATTCCGGTTCGCCTGACAAAAGATTTGCCTTTAAAGGCCGGCTGGTAAAATAAACAAGGCACCGGATTAACCGAATGCTCGGTATCAACCTCACCGGTCAGGTCATTTTTAGTTTCTTCAATATTGCCGTGGTCAGCCGTAATCAAAAAACCGCCCTTCAGATGATAAACCGCCCGACCGATTTTGCCTAAACATTCATCAACTACCGCGCAAGCCTTAACGCAAGCTTTAAAATTGCCCGAGTGACCCACCATATCAAGATTGGCAAAATTCAAAGCTATAAAATCGTACTTTCGTTCACGCAGCGCCTTTAACACCACCTCTGTAATAGCCCGAGCTGACATCGCCGGCGTTTTGTCATAAGAAGCAACTTGGGGCGACGGTATCATTACCTTGTCTTCACCAGCCACCGCGTGGTCATAACCGCCGTTAAAGAAATAAGTGATATGGGCGAATTTCTCGCTCTCCGCCACATATAATTGTTTTAAACCGCGCAGACTAAAAGGCAAAGTTGATTTGATATCCTGACTTTTATAAGCCGTCAGCATATTGCCCAAATCAGGCCCAAAATCAGTCAGAGCCACAAAGCACAAATTTTTTAAAAGACGGCGGCGGTGAAAGGCCTGAGCGTTCACCTGTTCAAACCTGGACTGTACAAACGGCTTAGTTAACTGACGAGCCCGGTCAGACCTGAGATTAAAAAATATAACTGCGTCATTATCTTTCATAGCGCCCACCGGCTTATTATGCTTATCAACTATGGCAGTCGGGCTGATAAACTCATCCGTTTCACCGCGGTTGTAAGCATGACGAATGGCTTTTTCCGCCGAACTATCAGTTAAACCAACGCCTTCAGTAAGTAAGCGGTAAGCTCGTTCAGTATTGGGCCAATATTTCTTTCTGTCCATAGCGTAAAAACGTCCGCAGATAGAAGCGATTTGCTCATGATTTTTAAAATGTTTTTTAATTTCCGTCACAAATTTAATAGCATCATAGCGCGGCGAATCGCGGCCATCGGTAAAAAAATGCAGCAAGACATGACGAACACCCTGGCGATAACAGAATTTTAGCAGTGCTATAACATGGTCGGGTGACGAATGGCCGCTGTTATAATTGGACAATAATCCCATTAAATGTAAACGGGAATGATTTTTTTTAACATGTTTAATGGCCGTGAGCAAGGCCGGATTACGAAAAAAACTGCCGGCTTTTATATGATTAGAGATAGTCACCGCGTCTTGATAAACTATCCGGCCAGCGCCCAAATTCAAATGCCCGGCCTCGGAATTGCCGTCCTGACGCGGCGGCAGGCCAACTTGAGAACCGTGCGCCCCGAGCAGGGCGTGCGGATAATTTTTAAACAACTCGCGCGTAAAAGGCATACTAGCCTTGATTGTTGGGTCATCGCTGCGCACTTTTGGCGCTACTCCCCAGCCATCAATAATAGCTAAAACAAAAGGCAGGCAAGCGGGTTTAGTTTTAACAGACATAATTAAATTAGAGGCTAGGATTAAGGATAGTTAGAATTTCTAATTGTTTTAATTGATCTAATACCTAATTAAATTCTAAAACCTAAATCTTAATAACCAAATAATGCCCAATCCCCAATTCACAAAAAGATATGGAATCTATATTTAGAAATTGGGATTTATTTAGGATTTAGAGTTTAAGATTTGAGATTTATCTATGGAATTGGTTATTAATTATTAATTAGAAATTAGGAATTAGGAATTAGGATTTAGGCACTACTCTTCCTCTCCGCTTCTATCTCCATCAACCGGTTGTATTTGGCCACTCTTTCGCCGCGCGAAGTAGAACCGGCTTTTAAATAATCAGCCCCCACGGCTACGGCCAAATCAACAATAAAAGTATCCATGGTTTCGCCCGAACGGTGCGACACCACAACTTTATAATTATACCGCCTGGCCGCCAAAACGCAGGCCACTGTTTCGCTCAAACTGCCAATTTGATTAGGTTTTATTAAAATAGCGTTAGCCGCCTTGAATTCCGCGCCCAAAGCCAAACGCTCTTTATTGGTGACAAATAAATCATCACCCACCAGCAATACCTGGTTGCCCAAATCTTCAGTCAGTTGATGCCAGCCTTGCCAATCATCCTCGGCTAAACCATCTTCAATAGAAAACAGTTGATAATTATCCTGCCAGGATTGATAAATTTTTATTAACTCATTGACCGACAAATCTTTACCTTCAAAATGATATTTGCCGGATTTATAAAATTCCGAAGCCGCCACGTCCAAACCCAAATCCACGTCCTTAGCTAGACTGTAGCCCGACTGTTTAACGGCCGCAATTATAAGGCCAAGTGCCTGCTCGTTGTTCTTAAGACTCGGCGCGTAACCGCCTTCATTGCCGACATCGGTAGAAAATTTTTTTTGGTGCAGTACCCTGCCTAGCTCATGAAAAATTTCCGAACCGACTCTGATACTGTCCTTTAGACTCAAGTCAGCCTTAACCCCGAGGTGCGGAATAATTATGAATTCCTGTATATCTAAATCATTGGAAGCGTGGCGGCCGCCATTCAAGATATTCATCATCGGCAAGGGCAGCGGCTTGGCCGGCAGCGGCAAACTAAAAACCTGCCGCAGATAACTGTACAAAGGCAGATTGTTGACTAAAGCGCCCAGCCTGGCCACCGCCAGTGATACTCCTAAGATGGCATTGGCTCCCAAACTATGCTTAGTGGTTGTACCGTCAAGCTCAATCATCCGCTGGTCAATTATACTCTGATTGGTTACTTGCATACCTATCAAGGTTTGTTTGATTTCCGACTCAATATGAGCCACCGCTTGTAATACGCCCTTACCTTCATAGCGATTCTTATCGCCGTCACGCAATTCATGAGCCTCATGAATGCCGGTAGAAGCGCCCGACGGCACTGACGCCGTAGCTGCCGCGCCGTTTGAAGCCATGGCCGTAACCTCAACCGTGGGGTCGCCGCGTGAATCCAATATTTCCCGCGCTGTAATATCTTTAATAGTGATGGACATAAGAAATTTAAAATTTAAATATCAAAATGCAAAAATATAATTCTACGGTTTTCATTTTAATTTTTGATTTTTCAATTTTAAATTATCTATATCCCAGCGCTTTTAAACCCGGTAAATTATTGCCTGACAAAAAGTCCAACAAAGCCCCGCCAGCCGTAGACACCTGGCTAACTGTTAATTCATGCTTATGGAAAAAGGCAGCCGTGTCGCCGCCGCCGATAAGCACAAAAGAGTGACGGTGCGACCGCGCCGACACTAAGCGCCCCAAGGCGAGTGAAGCATGGGCCGACACTGGTTCTTCAATCAGCCCCAAGGGCCCGCTCCAAAAAATTGTCTTAGCCTCTTTAACCAAGGAAGCGTAAAGCTGGGTAGTGGCCGTGCCTAAATCAACTATTTTATCTTTACCAACTACTTTATTAACCAAACACCAATCATGTGTTTTTTTACGGTTACCGGTTTTTTGCACAATCACATCAATTGGTAAAATTATTCTGCCCTTGCTCGAACGCAACAAACGTTTAGCCGCCGGTATCACGCTCTTATCCACCAAAGAACTGCCAATTTTATAACCTTTAGCCGCTAAAAAGGTGTTAGCCACGCCGCCGCCGGTAAGTACCGCCTTAACGCGAGGCAAGAGTTTGGCAATCACCGGTAATTTATCAGCCACTTTAGCTCCGCCGATAATCGCTACTACCGGCCGCTGACCGCGCTGCTTAATTTTTTGCAAAGCCGCCACTTCAGCCGCCAAATTAAAGCCGGCATAAGACGGCAAATACTTGGGCACCCCGACAATCGAAGCCGACGTGCGATGGCAAACCGAAAACGCCTCATTAACATAAAGGTCGGCTAAGTTGGCCAAAATTTTGACAAAAACTCTATCATTTTTATCTTCTCCCGGATTAAAGCGCAAATTTTCCAAGAGCACTATATTAGTCTTAGCTGCCTGACGAATAGCATGCGGATTGTCCAGTGGCATAACCTTGACTTTGTGGCGCAATAATTTACCCAACGTATAACCAATCGGCTTAAGTGATAAAGTCGGCACTACCTTGCCTGACGGGCGCCCCAGGTGCCCGGCTAAAATAATCCGGGCGCGCTTTCGCTCCAAGTAGCGAACTGTCGGCAGAATTTCCCGCAACCGCGCATCGTCAACTATTTTGCGGACTTGCATAGGCACATCGCAACCGATTCTTACCAAGACGGTGCGGCGAGCCAGATGTTTAACTGAATCCAAAGTGCGAAGTGCCATATAGTTATTTGTTTAATTTAGCCGAGCGGCGCGTATGCCATGGGTACCAATACATTATCAAGCCGCTAAGCATCATTAATATAAGGATAGTAGTAAAAATCGGACTTAACTCGTTATGCAAATATCTTACCCAGTTTAAATCAAGTTTAAATAAATATTTCGCTAACTCGGGGTATTTTAAAACCGTGCCAGTGCCAGCCATAATAAGCGTAACAAAAACTATCACCACCACTAATAAACGATGCGTTTTTTTGGCAAACAAGTAAAATCTTAAACCCCATTGTTGCTGACTAGATGGTTGACTAATTTCTGACTGTTCCATAATTAACAATCAATTGTTTGCTTAGACCGCCGACTAAATAGGCTTGCAAACGCTGCAACGCTGAGGCCGAGTGCCCTTCACCGCCGCCTTTATTATTAAAAGCTGGGGTGGCGTCGGCGCCGCAGTAAGGCGTGATTCTATCCGGCCCGCCCGAATGTAAATCCAAAAAACTCGTTACATTATAAACTTTATTCATAACTATTACGAAACAATCGGACGGCTGATTGTGTTTGGCTACTTCGCGAACAGTTAGTTGCTTCGGATTTGATTTGGCCGAAGCGGAATTAGTTACGGCCGCCTTACCCAGTGCGGCCGGCGGTTTATTGTTCTGTTTATAATTATAATAAAAAACACCAATCACAATTAAAATTAATACCACTATAACTAAACTGATTTTTATTTCTTTACTTTCGGGAGACATGTTGGAATAATTTTTAATTTTAAATTATAAATTT
>JACRFM010000059.1 GCA_016234305.1 Candidatus Kerfeldbacteria bacterium | reverse complement strand
GCGACCTTAAATCTAATAGCCAATTAACCTTTACTAGAGTTGGCGGCGCAGTTGAGGTGGATAGTAAGTATATTAAATCTTGGCGCAACCAAAACATCGTGGCCGCAGTGCCTGATAAGGATTACATCCAGCTTTGCGGCCAGCCGTTGGCGCCCTGCGCCATTAAAATTAAAACCGGTGATGTTAAAGTGATAGTTACTTTTCCAGTTTTTCCAGTTAATTATGGAGGTACACAAACATCTAACCCGGTAACTTTTACGGTTGATCCTTATATAACTAGCATCACGCCGGCGCAAGGCCCGGCTGGTAGCTGGCTAACTATCAAAGGCGGAAATTTTGGTGAATGTACAACTCGCGGCAATACTTTAACAGCTCCTTGTGTGGTTACATTTGCAAGTAGCGGCGCGGCGCGCGTGTTTGAGCTGGCGTTGCCATTGCTATGTAGTAACGCCTGGACTGATAGTGAAATTATTACCAAAGCGCCAGCTAATGGTCAAACTGGCTTGGTTAAAGTTGTGAATGAACAAGGCTATGAAACTAAAGACAGTGCCAGTAAAACATTTACTTATGACAGCAAATTACCAATTGCGCCGGGCTTGTGTAAATTAGACCCTGCCTCCACGGCTAATTTGCCGCAGGCAGTAGAGTTGTATGGTGATAACTTTGGTGCTGTGCCGGACAGCAATAGCGGTGTGCAGTTTTCCAATATAGAATTTACTCCAACTAGTTCGCCAACTTGGTCGCAATGGAATATGAAAACAATTACTTTGACTGCACCGAAAGAACCAAAAAAGACAGTGAGTGGGGAAGTCTATGTTAAGCGCGAGCAAAAGATTCAGACTAGTACCAAATGTAATGGCATTGTTGTCGGCGGCAAATGCCTTGGCACTGAAGAGCCGGTTTATAAAACTGAAATTACGGTTTCTAATCCGATGGAATTTAAAATCAGCGACAAGCCAAAAGTAGAAAATGTGGTACCCCAAGCCAACCAGACCAATGTTTGCCGCAATAGTTTAATCACCATTACTTTTGACCGCTTTTTGGGCGGTGAATCGCCGTTGGCTGTAGATGAATTTAAGGTCAGTCAGGTTTGTGGTGGGGCAGCTTTGACCTGCAATTCGGCAGCTGTGCCGGGCAGTTTAAGAGTAGCTGGCAAGGAATTGTCATTTGCTCCAGCAGCGCCCTTGGAGCCGAATGCAACTTATCGCGTACAGTTGAACAATAATAACATTGTCTGTGGCGTTTTTTGTGATTGGCAGTTTAAGACCCAGGATAAAATTTGTGAGATTAGTAAAGTTGGAGTTGAGCCCGCACAATATACCTTTACTAAAACTGGCACAGAAGGCGAAAGAGAATTTAGTGCCAAAGCTGTTTCCAACGATGGGCAGGAACTAGTGGCCAATTACTTGTGGGACAAGAGCGATAAAAACAATATATTTAGTTATACCATAAGCAGTCTCACTAAAGTGAAAGCCCAAGCTGTTAATAAGAATGGTAGCGCGGTTTTAGTCGTAAAGGCTGAGAATGCCTGTGATTTCCCGCAAGGTTGTAGCAAACCAGGGGTAGCTAACAAGTGTCCAACTGGTTATATTTGGTTTGACCGGAACAATAATAAACAGATTAACGATAATGAATGTATTAAATCGCAATATATAAAATCAACTGACATACCAATTGAAGTCTTTATTTGTGATTTTCCTTGGGTATTTAATGATGCAGAGGAAAACATCAGTCTGAAATATTGTCGGGGTAATTTAACTGACGTTAAAGTAGGACAAACGCAGTTATTAAAGAATCCTGATTTTGAAAACGCCTTGCAGGATTGGTCTAGTACCAGCCAGTGGCAAGTTGCCGCTTTTAAACAGCAGGGCGCGAATAGCGCCGCTAACACCACTGGCGCTGGTGAATTATTACAGACAGTCAATGTTACTCCCGGTTATGATTATTTGCTGACGGGATATATTTATTACAGCGGCGCTGTAAAAATTGGACTTGGCTCTAATGAACAGGCCTTTAGCGGCAGTCCCGGCGTCTGGCAGAAAATAACTATACTCACTAAAGCCGTGACAGGCAATCTTACTCTTAAATTTACTGCCCAAGCCGGTAGTGTGTATGTGGATAATCTTGACTTAAGGGAAGCAAGCGGCTTATTGCCCGGCTTAAGTCAGCCCGCGCCGCCTTATGTGCGTAACCAAGGTGATTTGTTGCGCGAATATTTCTTTAGGGTGAATGACTCGAGCGATGTTTTTGGTTTAAGGGTCTATAAAAATTTTGCTCGTTTAAGCCCGCTTGATTGGTATAATAGCCGGACTGATATAAATAGAGGCAGTCCTAAAAAAATTAAAGACATTGATGGTTATGAAACAATTCAGGATGGCAATGCTTATTATGTTAGCGCGGTCAAACAAACTGGCACCACTCTTTATACTAATATGTATGTGCTGTCATTTAACCAAGGCGCCCGGCCAGACACTAGTCAGTTAGCCGCTAAGCTATTAGCCGGCTGGCAGTTCAATACTAATATCAGCGAACCGGCAAAATTAGCCGGCTTGAAACGCGATATTAAGCGAGTTCAAGATTTGGAGCTGTTAAAGAAGTTAGTGCGGGCTTATCAGGCAGCTCATGACAGTTATCCGCCATTATCAGCTGGCACTTTTGAAGTTGGACAAACCACCAGCGTCTGGCCATCGTGGCAAGCAACTTTAGGCAATGATTTAGCTAAAGCCTTGCCGACTGACCCATTAAATAATTTTGCTGACCTTGAGGGCAATGATTTATGCCGCGGAGCTGGTTATGAAGGCTATGACCCGACGACTTGCTGGAATTCATCAATTAAGGATTTCAAATGCCCGGCTGGGTCCCATATTTATCAGTATCAGGCCGGCGTCAACACCACTCTTTCCTTGAATTTTGAATACAAAGGGGTAATTTGGCCAGGCACCGGCACAGAAGATATTAATACTGGCTTGTCAACAAATAATAGTTGCCAGAGCTTCAAATATAATTTTGCTAATCATAATCCCAATTAGCGGATTTAAGTTACTTGTAGTTTGGGAAAGCCGGCGAAATTTGCTATTATTTAGATAGTTTTCATTTTAAGTTTAGCTTATATGTTTGATAATTTAAACAAGACTAACTCGGCCAGTCAGGCGCCAGTGGAAGATATTTTTTCTACCGTGGAAACCGCTCCTCGGGTTAATAATGGTTCAAGGACGGAAATCGTCCAGGCGGCGCAGGCAGCTAAATTTTCTCAAGCTATACCTTGGGAAACTTCCGTTACTTCAAAAAAATGGTTATGGTTGATTTTAGTTGCACTTCTGTTAGTCGCCGGTGGGGCGGCGGCTTATTGGTGGTGGTGGCCTTCAGTCAATCAGCCGGAGGCTAAAGTGGCTGCGCCAGCCGCTTTGGTCAATCCGTCAACGGATAATTCTTCAGCGGTTACGCCCGCTCCTCAGCCTGAACCAGACACAGCCAAAGATAGCGATGGTGATGGTTTAACTGATGACGAAGAACGCGTCTTAGGCGTGGACCCATACCTCGTTGATACTGATAAAGATGGTTTAACTGACCGTGAAGAGGTTAAAGTTTATAAAACTAATCCGCTTAATCCTGATACTGATGGTGACGGTTATTCAGATGGTGAAGAAGTTAAAAATGGTTATAACCCTCTGGGGCCGGGCAAGTTGTTGCAATTGCCTGGGACTGGCAATCAATAGATTATTTATTATTTGTTAGGCTATTATTGTGTTTAGTTTTAGAAAAAAATCCAAGCTGGCAGAGGAAAAAAGCGCGGGAGTATTAGTTGAAGGTCCGCCGGTTAAACCTTGGGAACAGATTTATGTCATGCCCACCAGTTTTCAAGACAAAGCTAAAGTGGAGACAGGGCAGAAACGTAACTGGTTGGTAATTATTTTGTCAGTCTTAGTGTTAGCTATTGTGGTGTCTTTGGTTTATTGGTTTATGAGCCGTCAGGGTTCGCCGCCGCCGGGGTCTATCAGCCAGGAAGCTGGTTTAACTAACCAGCCGGAAGTTACTGCCACGACGGGTGAACCAGCAGTGCCGCCGGCGCCAACTACCACGGCAGCTGAGCGGGACAGCGGGCGTTATCGCGATATCAGAAATTTGCAAACCGCTTTGGAACTTTATAAAGGTGAACAAAAAAAATATCCGGTCGCTTTACTGCCCCTGGTGCTGGGACTAGAATCAACCCGGGTATTGAGTACAGCTGGTTTTACCAGCCAGGCGCAAGGCACAATTTATTTAGATAAAGTGCCGGCTAATCATCAGCCCGGCGGACTGGATTATTTATATGAGAGTGGTGATGGTACTAATTACACTATCACTTTTAGTTTGGAAGAAGGTACGGCCGGCCTGGGCAGCGGTGAACACAAAGCGACCACGCAAGGTATTGATAATGGGACAGCTGAAGTCGCGCCGCCGCTTTTGCCGCGGACAGTTACGCCGCCTAATTTAAGTCTTGATAGTGACCAGGACGGTTTGACTGATATGGAGGAAATAGTTTTTGGTACTGATCCCAAAAAACCCGATTCCGACGGTGATGGTTTTCTGGACGGCAGTGAAGTGGCCCAAGGTTTTGACCCAGCCAAAGCTTCCGGCGCTAAACTTGAGGATAGTGTTAATTTGGCTGCTTATAATAATAAACACTTGGCCTATACAATTAAATACCCGGTTAAATGGCTGGCTAAGCCGACCGAGACAACGGAAAGTGAGGTTATCTTCTCCGGCGGCGGGGATGAATTTATCGAAGTGTTAGTGGTTGATAACCCGGAAAAATTATCAGCCGCCGCTTGGTATGCCAAACAGGTGACTGGACTAAAAGCGGAAGAAGTGCCGGCGGTTAGTTATGGCAACCTGACTTGGGCTATGAGTTTGGACGGCTTAAATGCCTATACAGTTGATAGTCGTGACCATTTAATAACCGTCAGTTACAATATTGGTACTAAAACTGAAGCGTCTTATTATCATTTGTTTCAAATGACGTTGCGCTCCTTTATTTGGGCAACCCCGTAATTGTCGGTAAATTAGTGGGCTCAAGGGGGACGTAAAATTAACAGCTCATCATCTTCCGTCCTCCTAGGGGAGGACTGCGGAGGAATTCCGCTCCGTAACTATCTAAAAACAAAAGCTACGGCGGGTTTAAATCTGCAGAGCTTCATAATTATCTAACCTGTGATAAAAAAGTTAGTTTGTTTAAATTATACTAAGTCAACTTGGCCAGCCGGCCTGAAAGCTAGGTTTAATTTGTTAATGGATAGTTTGCAAACTAAAACCGGCCGCCGCTTTGACGAGGTTAGTATTGTCTTAGTTGAGCCGGCCGTCATTAAGGGTTTAAACCGGCTTTATCGGCAGCACAACCGAGTGACCGACGTGTTGTCATTCACTTATCAAACACGGCCCGTGAAAGGCGACATTATTATTTGTTTGGCTCAGGCCGGCCGGCAGGCTAAACGTTATGGTCACAGCCTGCCTCAGGAACTGATTAAATTAGTTATTCATGGTGGTTTGCATCTTTTGGGATATGATCATCAGCATCCGCGCGAGCATGCGGTTATGAGAACTTTAGAAAAACAAGTTGGTAGACAATTCGGTTTATCCACCTTCGCCCCTAGCCACAGGCGTCAGCCTGTGGCTAGGGGCGAACGGCGGACCCTCCGTAGCTCAAAGAGCGCAGGAGGGGACTACGGCGGATTCCGCCGCCGACATGAAGGAGGCCGTGGCCGTAAAGCTGTGGAGGCTTCATGAATAAGTTCTTAAAACGCTTAGGCCTTAAAATTGGTTACGCCTTAAAAGGGCTGCAATATGTCTGGCGTCGTGAATTAAGTTTTCAAGTGGAAGCAGCCTTAGGTTTAATTTTAATCGGCTATGCTTATTTTGCCAGTTGGCCGCCAGGGAAATGGTTGGTCTTAATTTGTTTGATCGTGATAATATTGTTTGCTGAAATTATTAATACTATTTTGGAACGTTTACTTGATTTGGTTGAACCCAGATTGTCGCAGCCGGTGGCCCTGCTGAAAGATGTTTTGGCCGGAGCAGTGCTCTGGCTGGTGCTCGGTGCTTCCTTAGTGGTAATTTTGTTGATAGCAGTTTAAAGCCTGGGCCGAACAAATAAATTGTTCATGGCTTTTTACTTCACATTAAGTAGTCAAAGTAGTATACTAGACAGTATAAAATCTTCATTGGTAATAGATAATTATAAACATGCCGAGCAATAATATAATTAGCGGTTTAGATATTGGTTCAACGGCCATTAGGATAGCCGTGGCGCAAATAAGTTCCTCGGAGCAGGTACAAATTATTGGTTTGGCGGAAGTGCCGGCTGAAGGCATAAGTAAAGGCGTGGTTGTTAGTATTGAGGATGCGGTTACGGCCATTTCCACTTGTTTAGAAAAAGTTGAACGTATGATTGGCGCTCCAGTAGAGCATGCCTGGGTAAGTATTAACGGCAGTCATATTGTTTCACAATCCAGCCGCGGGGTAATAGCCGTGGCCAAACCTAACGGTGAGATCGGCGAGGATGATGTCACGCGAGTAGTGGAAGCGGCCCAAGCTGTGGCCACGCCGCCCAATTATGAAATTCTTCATGTCTTGCCGCGGACATTTAGCGTGGACAGCCAAAGCAGCATTAAAGATCCGGTAGGTATGACCGGCGTGAGACTGGAAGTTGAGGCGCAAATTATTCAAGGTCAGTCAGTGCAAATTAAAAATTTAACCAAGTGCGTTTATCGCACCGGCGTTGATATTGATGATTTGGTTTTGGGTATATTAGCCAATGCCGAAGCCGTGGCCTCCAAGCGGCAGAAAGAATTGGGCGTGGCGATCGTTAATCTGGGCGGTTCCACTACCAGCCTGCTGGTTTGCGAAGATGGTGATGCTCTGCAAGTGGCGGTTTTGCCGGTTGGTTCAGGACATATCACCAATGATCTGGCAATTTGTTTGCGCACCTCAATTGATGTGGCCGAAAGACTTAAAGTTGATTACGGTCAGGCCGTGCCGGAGGAAGTCGGTAAACGCGAGGAGATTAACTTAAATGAGTTTTCCAGCGAGGAGGAAGTGGTCAGCCGCCGTCAGGTTGCTGAAATTATTGAGGCTCGCCTGGAAGAAATTTTTGATTTGGTTGATAAAGAACTTAGCAAGATTGACCGTTCTGGTAAATTGCCCGCTGGCGTTATTTTAACCGGCGGCGGCGCTAAGTTGCCAGGTATAATTGATTTAGCCAAGCGCAAGTTTCGTCTGCCGGCTACCTTGGGCTATCCTTTGGATTTGGTCAGTCCTTTGGACAGAATAAATGATTTGGGCTTTAGTACGGTTTTGGGCTTAGTAAAATGGGGTGCGGCCCAACAGGCTGCCACCAGCAAGGGTTCCCATTGGCGTTTGCCCGGCGTAGCCCAAGTTTCAACCCGCTTGAAAAAGTTTTTTCAGGCGTTAATCCCTTAATTTACCAGACAAGCTAGACTTGTCCAGCTAAAAATTTATTATTTAATTCCTTTAATTATTTATGGAAGTAAAACCTGATATTGAAACTTTTGCCAAAATAAAAGTCGTCGGTGTCGGCGGTTCGGGCGGAGCGGCTATTAATCGCATGGTCTCGGCTAAAATTAGGGGGGTTGAATTCGTGGCTATTAATACTGATGCCCAGGCCTTGCATCATTCCCGGGCGATGATTAAATTGCACGTTGGCTCGGGTACCACCCGCGGCTTGGGCGCGGGCATGGACCCGGATTTAGGGCGCAAGGCGGCGGAAGAGAACCGTGACGAAATAAAGGAAACCTTAAAGGGAGCCGATATGGTATTTTTGACTTGCGGCTTAGGCGGCGGCACCGGCACGGGCGCTTCACCCTTGATTGCTGAACTCGCGCGCGAAGCCGGCGCTCTGACGATTGCGGTAGTTACCAAACCGTTCAGTTTTGAGGGCGCCCAGCGCCGCAGCGTGGCCGAAAAAGGTTTTGAAGATTTAGTTGATAAAGTTGATACTATTATTACTATTCCCAATGACCGCTTGTTGCAGTTAATTGATAAAAAAACTTCACTGCTGGAAGCTTTTTCGATTGTCGATGAAGTTTTGCGCCAAGGCGTGCAGGGTATTTCCGAACTCGTGACTGTGCCCGGACTCATTAATGTTGATTTTGCCGATGTTAAAACCATTATGACCAATACCGGCTCAGCGCTGATGGGTATTGGCGTAGGCACCGGCGAGAACCGGGCCGTGGACGCAGCCAAGGCGGCCATCGATTCGCCGCTGCTTGAACTGGGCATTGACGGTGCCCGCGGTATTCTCTTTACCATTACCGGCGGGCCGGACCTGTCTATGTATGAGGTTAATGAAGCGGCTCGCATTATTACTGCTTCAGCTGACCCCAATGCCAAAATTATTTTTGGCGCCGTGATTGATGAAGCCATGAAAGGCCAGGTGAAAGTTACGGTAATTGCCACTGGTTTTGACCAAACCGCCCGCGCCAAAAAGAATCCGCCGCCGGCCGCTGGCTCAAATTACAATCCTTCGCCCCTCTTGCGCCAGGAGCGCGTGCCTTCCGGCACTACTAAAACTGAGGAGCCGGTTTTTCAGGAAAGAACTTTGAATCAAGCGCCGCCACCGTCTGCCTATCAACCTAGTCGGGCGCCTATTGATAAAGAGACCAAGTCAGGCGATAGTGATTACGAAATTCCTTCTTTTATTAAGCGGAAGTTGAAGCTTTAATGATTTTGTTTTTGCCGCCTGTTTTTAAAAACAGGCTTTTTGGTTTTAAGGTTGAATTTTGAAAAGTTATGGCCATTTTACTGCTGAAATTAAGTCCTGGTTGGCTTAGGTAGTAGAATGGATCTATAGATTTTCTAAAATACCCTTGCAACTGCGGGGGTATTTTTAATTTATATTTTACGACGCCAAAAGACTCTTGACAGCTTGGTTTGCTTCGGGTATTTATCCACAAGTGAGGCTTGGCTAGGGATTTGTTTTTAGCAATTGGGTCGGTAAATATTGGGTTTTGGTTGATATTTGACCACCCCAATATATAGGGGTACAATTTGTCTTAGTACTACTAGATATAGTATAAGACCCTAAAAGCTATGCATTGCCCTTATTGCAATTATTACGACACTAAAGTGACGGATACCCGTGTAATTGCCGATGGTTTAACTATTCGCCGCCGCCGTGAGTGTTCCAAATGCAGTTTTCGTTTTTCCACCATTGAGGAGAGTGAGATTTTGGATTTAACCGTGGTTAAAAGGGATGGGCGGCGCGAACCTTACAATAAAGACAAGTTGGCCAATGGTTTAAAACATTCTTTGGAAAAGCGCCCCTATACAGCTGAACAGTTTAAGTCGCTAGTACAGAAAATTGAGCGCGATATTCAGCGGCGGCGCAAAACCGAGCTCACTAGCCACGAAATCGGCGAGCTGGTTATGAAACGGCTGAAAAGTTTTGACCAAATCGCTTATATCCGTTTTGCTTCAGTTTATCGCTCTTTTCAGGATGTCTCTGGTTTTACGGAAGAACTGCGCGGGTTAATTAAAGCCCGCGGCCTAAAGGCATCGCGTCCGCGTCCACCAATCAATAAATCAGCTAATTAATTTTTATTATCTTTTAATATAAAAACATATGCCCGAGGCCGGTCTACATCCAACTCCAAAGGTCGCCACCACTAATAAGGTTGCTACTACAGTCAAAGCCATTATTAAACGGGATGGCCGGACAGCGGCTTTTGAACCCAAGAAGATAGTGGAAGTTATCGCTAAGGCCGGCGCCGAGACTAAGGAGTTTGGTCGCGAGGAAGCGGCGCGACTAGCTTTCCGGGTAGTGGAGGAACTGGAGGCGGTTTATGATGGTCATACCACGCCCACCGTGGAGCAAGTTCAGGATATCGTGGAAATCGTATTAATGCGTTCCAAATGGCTGAAGACGGCGCGGGCTTATATTGTTTATCGGGAAGAGCATGCCAAACTGCGCCAAAGTAAGCGTCCGGTACCGGATGAAGTCAGGCAGCTGGCCACAGAGAGTAAAAAATATTTTCGCAATACTTTAGCGGAGTATGTTTATTACAGTACTTACGCCAAATGGCTGCCGGCAGCCGGGCGGCGCGAAACCTGGGTGGAAACTATTCAGCGCTACCTTGATTTCATGAAAGAAAATTTGGGCGCTAAATTGCAGGAGTCGGAGTATGAAGAAATTAAACAGGCTATGTTAAAAATGGAGGCACTTGGCTCCATGCGTTTGCTGTGGTCAGCCGGCGCGGCGGCCCGGGCGTCTAACGTGGCGGCTTATAATTGTTCTTTTGTGGCCCCGGCCCAGTGGCAGGATTTTGCCGAGGTTATGTATATTTTAATGTGCGGCGGCGGCGTGGGCTTTTCAGTGGAACGGCAGACCGTGGAGCAATTACCTATTATCAAAAGACAGGCCGGCGTAAAGTTATTTACCCAGGTGGTGCAGGACAGTAAAGAGGGCTGGTGCGACGCTTTGGTACTCGGTTTAACCACTTGGGCCGACGGCAAAGACATGGAGTTTGATTTTAGCAAAGTTCGGCCGCAGGGCGCGCGCCTGCAAACTATGGGCGGCCGCGCCTCTGGCCCGGAGCCGCTTAAAGCCTTGCTCGTTTTTGCGCGCGAGAAAATGTTGGCCCGTCAAGGCCGGCGTTTAACTACGGTTGACGTGCATGATATTGTTTGTAAAATTGCCGAAGTAGTGGTTATGGGCGGCGTGCGCCGCAGCGCGCTCATTTCGCTGTCGGATTTGGATGATGCCGAAATGCGCGAAGCCAAGAACGGTCAGTTTTATCTAAAACATCCGGAGCGCAGTTTGGCCAACAATTCGGCGGTCTATAATGAAAAACCAAGTTTGAATCAGTTTTTGGATGAATGGGTAAATTTGGTTAAATCAGGCAGCGGCGAACGCGGTATTTTTAACCGCGGTTGCTTGTCCAAACAATTGCCGGTGCGCCGTTGGCCGCTGTTCGCGCCCCACGCCCAAACTTCCGGCGTGAATCCCTGCGGCGAGATTATTTTGCGCTCCAAGCAGTTTTGTAATTTAACTGAAGTCGTCGCCCGGCCCGATGATACCGAGGCCTCTTTAATGAAAAAGGTGCGGCTGGCTACTATCTTGGGAACTTATCAAGCCAGTTTAACCAAATTTCCTTATTTGTCGGCGGATTGGCGCCAGAATTGCGAAGAAGAATCTTTACTCGGTGTATCCATCACCGGCCAGTGGGACGCGCCGGCCGTGCGCAACGCCCAAACTTTGCGCAAACTTAAAGAGCTGTCCATTGAGGTTAACAAAGAATATGCCCGCCGCTTTGGCATTAACCCCTCAACCTGTATCACCTGCGTTAAGCCCTCGGGCAATACCTCGCAATTAACCGACGCTTCCTCAGGTATGCATCCCCGGCATGCCAAATATTATATTCGCCGCGTGCGCGTGGAGAGTCATAATCCACTCTTTATGATGCTGAAAGATATGGGCGTGTCTTATCAGCCTGAAGTCGGGCAGGTGGATGGCAGCGCCACCACTTATGTATTGGAATTTCCCATTAAAGCTCCGGAAACAGCCATTGTGCGGCGCGATGTTTCGGCCATGAAACTTTTGGAACACTGGAAAATGCTTAAAGAAAACTACACCGAGCATAATCCTTCTACTACTATTTCCGTGGGAGCGGATGATTGGCTGAAAGTGGGTAATTGGGTGTTTGAAAACTGGGACTTGGTGGGCGGTTTGTCTTTTTTGCCGCGCGATGAGCATGTTTATCGCCTGGCGCCGTATGAGGAAATAACTCGTGAAAAGTATGATGAGTTGGCTGCCAAATTCCCGCAAATTGATTTTTCCAATATTGTGTCATATGAGTATGATGACCAAACCCAAGGCGCTAAGGAATACGCCTGCGTCAGCGGCGCTTGTGATTTAAAATAGTTTTTAGTAATTTCAAAATCCAAACTATAAAAACTCAAAGCTCAAAAACCAAAACTCAAAACCACAAGGTAAAAGTCAAAAGTTTTATAGTTTTTAGTTTTGAATTGTAGTTTTGACTTTTGACTTCTAACTTTTGACTTAATACATCTTTTGATATTTGGATTTGCTTATTATGCGCATTTACACCAAAACTGGTGATGGCGGAGAGACTTCGCTTTATGGCGGTAAACGTGTGCGTAAAAACGACGTACGGCTGGAGGCTTATGGTACGGTGGATGAGCTTAATGCCGCCCTTGGCCTGGTACTGGCTCAGCCTGAGGCCGCTTCCTACCGCGATAGTCTTAAAAAAATTCAGGCTGATTTGTTTATTTTAGGTACTGAACTGGCGGCTGCCTCCGGCGAAGCGGTAAATGGTTTGAAATTGCTGGCTGAAACGCGCGTTTTAGAATTGGAACAGGCTATGGATAAGTTGACACAAGAACTTCCGGAATTAACTAATTTTGTTTTTCCCGGCGGAAATTTGATGGCGGCTAGCTTGCACCAGGCGCGCACGAATTGCCGCCGCGCCGAACGCGCCACGGTTAATTTAAGCAGTCTGGAAAAAATCAGGCCCCTCCCTGTTCAATATTTAAACCGCTTGGCAGATTATTTATTTATGCTGGCGCGCCACGCTAATATTAAACTTCCCGGCGGCAGTGAAGAAGTCTGGCGGGGGCGGGAGGAGTAATATAGAGGACTACTAAGTAATTTTGAGATATTTTTTGTCATTCTGAGGCGAAGCCGAAGAATCTAGAGATCCTTCAGCCGATGTCCATCGGCTTCAGGATGACACGTTGAGACAACGACCTTGAACGCATTTATTTATGAACTACAAGCAAAAATCAATTTATATTATCGTTGGCCTGCTGGCTTTAGTCGGCGTATTTTTACTAGGCGCGTCTTATGGTCCGTCGCTGTTTAAAGAGCCAGCCAAGTTAGGCGAGATTACTGAAAATTATCGCGCGGTCACAGTCCTGATAGATGACGGTCAGCAAATAAAAAGTTTTAAAGCCGGGACACTGGCCCAGGAACAGAGCGTTTTGGATTCATTATTGTTTGTTACCGGGGAAAATAAGTTAAAATTGGATTATACTCCGGCGTCAGCTTCGCCTATGGGCGCGTTTATTAAGCAAATTGGGGAGGAGGTAAATGGTTTTGGTGGCAAGTATTGGCAATACTGGGTAAATGGCTCTCAGCCGATGGTGGCGGCTGATAAGTTTATGTTAAAAGGCGGCGAAACCGTGCTGTGGACGTTTAGAAAATCAGCACTCTGAAGTATTGTCATTGCGAGAGCCGATGGCCATCGGCTTGTGGCAATCTAGCTTAGTAAAAATTTAAAATTAAAAATTTTTGACTTTTAGTTGTCATCCTGAAGCTCTATCGTCATTCTGAACACATTCGCTGTGCTCAGTGTAAACTCCGTGAAGAATCCAGATTCTTCAGTCGTTCGCCCCGGCGAACTCCTTCAGAATGACACAGTAATTAAAAATTAATCACTACTCTTAATTCTTGATTCGTAATTCTTTATTCTAAAGTCAGTTATGAAACGCAATTTACTCATTAGTCTAGTTTTAGTGGGGTTGATAGTCGTCAGCCGCTTAGTTCCTCACATCTGGAACGTGGCGCCAGTCGCGGCCGCGGCGCTCCTCGCGGGCGCGATTTTGCCGCGTAAATGGGCCTTGGTAGTGCCGTTACTTGGAATGCTCGTAAGCGATTTTATCATCGGCTTTTACCACCTGCCGGTAATTCTCACGGTCTATGCTTGTTTTGCGCTGATGGCTTTAGGCGGGCGGTTTATTAAACTTAATAACCCGCTTTATTGGCTAAGTGGCTCGCTGGCTTCGTCCACTTTATTTTTCCTGGCTACTAATTTCGCCGTCTGGGCCACAGCTGATTGGTATCCTAAAACTCTGGAAGGCTTAACGCTTTCTTATACCTTAGCCATTCCCTTTTTCCGTAATACGATGCTGGGGGATTTGTTTTTTACAGGCGCGCTCTTCGGCATGTGGGGGTTAGTAAGGTTGATAGCACGTAATTTCCAGTCCTCTCTAGTTGTTTCTCAGACATAATTTTGTTATCAGCATGTATAATAGTGTTTAGCGCCTTAATATAAAGTCAATAATATGGCTAAAGATGTTGAACTAAAAGCATTACAGATTGTAATGGAATATGAAAAAAGCCAAGGGCGGGATCCACGAAATGATTCACCTAAAAGGTGTGGTTATGATATTAAATCGGGGGATAGGCTTATTGAAGTGAAAGGGCAAGGTCATCCTAGGGGAGACTTTATTCAGCTATATAAGAAGTTGTTAGTAAAGTTGGGAAAGCGTATTTCACAATATTATATTTATGTTGTATACGACATTAAAAATAAACCAAAATTGAAAATTATTCCTCCCGACATTATTCTTGCTAATCTTGAAATAGATACTACTTTTTTACTTAGGGCTAAGGCCTATACAGATATTCCTATGATTGAAATTAATTAATGGTTCTTTTCTAAATTTAGTTCAATTGTTAAGGAAAGTTGGTGAGAAACCAACGCAATTCTATTAAAACTTTAAAATCATAATTAAAATATTATTAATTAGCTTACAGCTATGAAAAAATTATTACTCATACTTCCGGTATTACTGCTCGTAGGAGCAGGTTGCAGTAGGGCCGTGCCGTCTAAATCACCTGAGCCGGTGGCGCAATCGCCGCAGGCGAGTCAGGGCGAGGTAAAGGAGTTTGTCATACAGTCTTACTACTCGCCAGAGCAAGGCAGGCCGTTCTTTTCTCTTAATGAAATGGTGGTCAAGAAAGGCGACCGCGTGCGGGTAAAAGTGACCAATAGCTTCGGTACGCATAGTTTCGTGATTGATGAATACGGCATTAGCCGGGAAACACCTTTGAACGAGGAGCAAGTGATAGAATTTACAGCTGACAAGGCCGGGGAGTTTGTGTATTATTGTTCCAAGCCCGGACACCGGGTTGCGGGTCAGTGGGGCACTTTAAAAGTCTTGGAATAGTTTGAAGTAGGTTTGTAAGATAAGTCCATTTACAAAATTAATTCAACCCTTCAGGGAAGCTGGTGTGAATCCAGCACAGTCCCGCTACGGTATTTTAGTTTTAGCTTTTTGCCCTGTAGGGATTTTTGTCCAGCTGGACAAAAATCCCTATCAGCTTATCAAGCGCTAAATTAATAAGTCCGATTACTGAAGGCTTGCCCCAAACCCTACGTGGTTTGGGGGTTGCATCATTCTAAGTTCACCTTCGCGAGAAAGGGGAGCGGCACGTTTTTAATCGTCTCTTGTCGTGCTACCCCGCTTTCTCGTGAAAGCGGGGATTTTTATTAAAAATTTGTAAGTCATTTTTGTCATTGCGAGCGCAGGCGAAGCAATCTCTGACTTTGAGATCGCCACGAGCCGATGGGCATCGGCTCTCGCGATGACGGGAATATAATGTTGCCTTGTCGTAGGATTAACTAGCAATGTGGTATTCGCGTGAAGGAGGAGTCCCGCCTTGGCGGGACCAGCGTCATGCCAAAGGCATATCCGCCTGTGGCGGAAATGCGATGAGCACTGCCTTACCTGAAGACCGAGGCGGCGACTCTCACGCTACTTCTCTAGAGAAGTAGCAAAGAAGATTTTAATTTTCTATTATTATTTATTAGCTAAAAACATATGAAGCAAAAAATTATTAAATTTATTATCAGTTTATTGGTAATAGTTGGCGGTTGGCTGCCGTTAGCCGTATCAGCCGGTACTAGCGAAGCAGTTAGTTATTTAAAAATCCAAACACCCAATGAATGGGTGACCATGGCGCTGGTGGCGGGCGGCGAAACTTTAGTAGCTAAAGATTATTTAAAAACTTTTTCCGGTTCCAGCGCTACGGACTATGCCAAGCGTATTTTAGCCATAGTAGCGGTAGGCGAAAATCCGCGCACTTTTGCCAGTACTGATTTGATAGCCGGGTTAAAAGCCAAAGCGGTCTCGGGGCAAATAGGAGATGTTACTTTATTAAATGATGATGCCTGGGGCATATTGGCTTTGCGCGCGGCGGGCGAGAGTGCCAGCGACTCGGTGGTGGCCGGCGCGAAGAATTTTCTTTTAACTAATCAGCAACCAGACGGCAGTTGGGGCTGGCAAGCTGGCGGCGGGTCTGATACCAATGACACGGCCGCGGTTTTGATGGCGCTCGCTGAAGTTGGACTTACTTATAATAACAGCGTCGTGCAAAACGGGTTTAATTATTTGCGGTCTAATCAGCAACTGGACGGCGGTTTTCCTTATGACTTGGCTTGGCCGGCGTCTGATTCCGGTTCAACTGCTTGGATTATGTCGGCTTTGTATAAATTTAATCAAAATCCGGACACCTGGGTACAAGGCAGCGCCACGCCGACTAGTTTTTTACAAAGCTTGCAAATTGGTAATGGTTCTTTTAAATGGCAATCGGGTGATGCCGGCGGTTTGACTGCCATGACAGCTTACGCCCTGGTGGCTTTGACTAATTCGTTTTATCCGGTGGCCTCGCTTCGCGCTCAAGCTGGTTCCGGGCGGCGTAACCGTATGGTCAATATAAAATTAACAGTTGATTTAAGTGCCAGTGAGTTTCAGGCCGGCGACTTGGTTAATTTGCGTGTCCGTTTGGAAAATCTTGGACCGGATAATGCCCAGGAAATAGATGTGATTAATGTTTTGCCTGAATCGTTGCCGGGTGCGGTCGCTATTTTAAGCAGCGGCGTGTGGCAGGCAGATAAAAATCAGTGGCTAGTTAGTGGTTTGGCTAAAGGCGCCAGCGCTGATTTAAAATTTAGTTTTGTCGCCCCTGAAGTTGTTGAAGAAAAAGTTTGGGCCAATCTGGCAAGAGCTATTACACCATCGGATGATGAATTTGACCAGACTGATAATCAAACTAGTTATACTTTTACTGTTACGCCTAAAGTCGTTACCCCTGTTCCTCCTACCGCAGATTTGCCAGAAGTTGGAACAGCAACTTCGCTCAATAGCCAAATCGCACCTAAGGTACTTGGAATTAGCAATGAACATTGCTCAGCACAAATAAAGTTAACCTCCCCTAATCAAAACCTTGACGCCTGGCGTGGCCAGTTTTTAAAAACCACGGACAGCCAATTGGTTTATTATGTTGATGCTACCAGCGGCCAGATTTATTGTCTGGACAATGACCAGGCAGCACAGCAACTGTTGTCTTTAGTTGGTTTGGGTATTAATCAAGCGGACATTAGTAAAATTCCCGAACTTGGAGAAAGTCTGAACGCCGATAAATTTTCAGCTTACTTAGTATCAGTTTTAGCTGGCCGGATTTTACTCAATGTTGAAACCGGTGGTTCAGCTTGGTACGTGGCTAAAGATACTGGGCAGCGCACTTATTTAGGAGTTTTTGGCTACGCGCGGGAAACTATGAGAAATTTAGCGGTGACAGTTGAGGAGAGATTATTGAAGGATTAAAATATCATTCCAGTTTTTTAAATCAGTTAAAATTTGATATAATTTATTCGCCTTCGCAGAAGACCTCAGGCGGCCTACTCCGCCGTAGTCCTCCCAAGGAGGACGAAGGCTGGATAAGCCAGTGGAGGCTTTATTTATTAGTCAATTTAACCGCTTTAAAACTTATGCCTGATGAATTGCCGCCCCATGACGATTTAGCCAGTTTACGTGGATTATTGGAGCAGAATTTGAATTATTCCAAGGAAATTTTGCGTAATACAGAGAAGGCCAGGAGTTACATTTTCTGGTCGCAGGTTATGGGCATTGTCAAAATTTTGCTGATTATAGTGCCTTTGGTTTTAGGATTTCTTTATCTTAAACCATATTTGGGGCAGGTGATTGGCACTTATCAGGATTTGTTGGGTACAGGTTCGTCTGGTACTGAACAACCCAATCAAACCAATGCCGACCTGCTCAATAGATTGCAAAACTTGCAAAAAAGCGGCAACCTTAAACAAATTGAGCAATTATTAAAATAGTCTACCTGCTTCGTAAGCTTGTGAGCTTACGAAGCAAAATGATAATTAACTTTTTGATTTATGTTATTTGACGAACAAAAATTGCCAGACACGGTGACGGCCGAAAAACCAAGCCAGGATAATTTAAACCTGCCTAGCGGTAGAGGTTTTTTGTGGCTGGTGGCCATTTTGTCTTTAGTGGGGGGATTAATCGGCGGTTTAGTTGTGACTTGGGGCGGCGGCCAGTGGTTGGCGCGCCAAATTGGCGGTGAGGCTGGCTCAACTTTATTGCCGCAGTCGCTACCGGCTCGTTTATTGCCGGTAGAGGAAGAGTCGGCCACGACCGGCGTAGTTAAAAAAGTTTCGCCGTCAGTTGTTAGTATTATTATTTCTAAAGACCTTTCTAAAATTTATAATTTAACCGGTCCGCAAGGATTCCCGTTTGATAATTTTTTTGACCAAGGTTTTCCTTTTAATTTTTTCTTTGGCCAAGGTAGAGAGCAGCCCAGGTCAACCCCGGCTCCTCAAGGCAAGCAGGAGATTGGCGGCGGTACTGGTTTTGTCATTGACCAACAAAAAGGTTTAATTTTAACCAACCGCCACGTGGTGGACGATACTGAAGCTGATTACACGGTGCTTACCAATGATGGCCGCAAGTTCAGCGCCAAAGTCGTAGCGCGCGACCCGGTTAATGATATGGCCCTGGTGCAAATTCAGGATAAGAGTTTGCCGGCAGTGGACTTGGGCGATTCTGATGCGATTTCCATAGGCCAAACCGTCATTGCGATTGGCAATGCCTTGGGTGAATATCGCAACACTGTAACTAAAGGCGTGATTTCCGGTATTGGCCGCAATGTGGTGGCCGGCGATAACCAAGGCTCAAGTGAATCTTTAGAAGGCGTGTTTCAAACCGACGCGGCGATTAATCCGGGCAATAGCGGCGGACCGCTCGTTAATTTGGCCGGTCAGGTGATAGGCATGAATACAGCCGTGAGTCGGGCCGGACAATTAATCGGTTTTGCCATTCCGGTAAATGAGGTTAAGCGCCTGATAGATAGTTATCGCAAGTATGGCAAAATTATGCGGCCATATCTCGGTATTCGTTATGTAGTGGTTACGCCCGAGCTGGCTAAAGCCAATAAACTAGAAGTTGACTATGGCGCGCTCATTATCCGCGGGCAAAATAGCTCTGATTTAGCAGTGGTGCCAGGCAGCCCGGCTGATAAAGCCGGCTTAACCGAGAATGATATTATTTTGCAGATAGGCGATGTTAAAATAGACAAGGACCATTCTTTGGTTAAAGCTTTGTCTAAATATCAACCGGGCGATATAGTAAAGTTGAAGGTTTATCAAAAGAGCAAAACCAAAGAGGTTGATGTCAAGTTGGTGGAGTTTAAGGAAGCTGGCAACAAATGAGTTTTCACCATGGCGTGTGTTAGGTATTATTTTGGTAAAATAAACCCCTTGAGTGTTTTGACCTCAAGGGGTATTTTTCGTTTATTGGCTATGAGACTAGTGTATTGTGTAAAGTGGGACGATATAAGTTCCGCTACCACCGTGCACTTTACGCGATTTAGGACAAAGCATAGCGTTACCACCTATGTATTGTCCATTCACATAGAACGCTGAGTACTTCATGTGAGCCTGCACTAGCTCAACATGGTCGGATCCTTCAGCGACCACGGGGTATTGTTCTTTTGTATCGTTAATTAGTTGTTGAATTATGATTCCGTCTTTTATTGAGTGAAGAGCGTAGTTGTATGCCCGTTGCCTAGGATTGCGTGAGTGATCAGACAGTATGAAAAGATTATCTGCACCGGTGGAATCACCACGTTTAACAACATAGTGCTCAGGAATCTCACCAAGGCAGTTTACTTTGGTACCGTCGTCCCAATTTACAGTTAATAGTTCATTATCCGTATCGCTCACCTGCACAAGTGCGGTTTTTGGCAGATAGGTGCCCAATCTTAGGTATTCCTCTGAAGTGAGATACTGTCTAAAGAATGATGCATATTCAGCACAGCGCCAAAAATATGACCAGGCATGATTTTCAAGATAAAGATGGAAACCCGGAAACACAAATAAGTTTCCTTTGCAGTAGACATCACTGATAATCTTCACACCTTCGTCTTCTCTGTCTATTCGGTTAGTT
>JACRFM010000055.1 GCA_016234305.1 Candidatus Kerfeldbacteria bacterium | reverse complement strand
TGACAATCGACCTGACTCTTTCAGCCCAAAGCCCGCTTTACGCCGGTCTAACGATCAGCGAAGTGGGCGGACGGCTGACGCTGGCCGATGCCGAAGCGGCGGAAACCTTGAACACCATCGGGCGTAATGCCAAAAAGATGGTGGACGAGGCCGTGAGCCAAGGCGAAAGCGAGGTAACCTTAACCGGCCCCATGGCGGTTCAGGCCTACCTCGTGGTTTTCCATGTTGTGGTACACCGCTTTGGGCGGGTCTACTACTTGGACGGCCGCGGCCATCAAATGCTCATCGCGGCTCACTAAAATGAGTCGGAGCAGGCGAGGTGCTCGGTCTGACCTCACTCCCTAACAAGGGAAAAGCAAACGGGTAATTGCTATGTTAAAAGACTGTGAGCATGGCAAAAGGAGAGGGGCTCCTTTGGCTAACATTCCAGAAGCGCTAAAAGTTTGGGGAATGTATAAAATCTGCCACCAATAAATCGTTCTTTTACTTTCTAATTAGCTAAAATTTTGACATATTTGGTGAATAAGCATTAATTGCCACCAAATTTATGCCAAAATTACTACCTTGTCCGTCTTGTAATTATGCTCGTTCCTGGGTCATCAGACGCTATCACCGCAAGTGTAAACAGTGTCGCAAAGAATGGTCGCCCCGCACTTTTCATCCAGTTTTGCCTTTTCGCCTTTCCAGAAGAGAATGGCTAAGGTTGATTGAGGTATTTTTGCGTGACCATACCATCCTGGCAGTGACCAATGAATGTCATTTAGCTTACCGCACCGCTCAGGCAGCGATTTTGAGAATCAGGCGGAAAATGGCAACTGTTAAACTTGAACCTTTCTGTTTGGTTGTGGAAGCTGACGGCACTTACATTGGCGGCGCCTGGAAAAACAAACCAGCTTGGATACGCAGACGATATAGGGTAAAAAGAGGCCGGGGCACCAATAAACAAGCCATTTTCGGCTTAATGCAACGTTATCCTCCTCAAGTTAAAGCTTGGCTGGTCAAAAACGAGAAGGCCGTTACCACTATTCCGTTAATCAACAGTCAGGTCAGAAAAGGCAGCCTGATTTTCACTGACGGTCACAAGGGTTACCGCCGTTTGCCTAAATACGGTTATCATCACGACTGGGTTGACCATGAAAAAGGAGAATATGTCAAAGGCATTGTTCACACGCAAACTTTAGACGGTTATTGGGGGCTGTTAAAGAACCGTTTGGATCGGACTGGGGGCGTTAGGCGATCCTTTATCCATCTTTATCTGGCTGAACACCAATGGCGATACAACCATCATCACCTAAGCCGTAAGCAGCAGGCAAAATTAATTTACCAATTACTTACGGATTAGGTGGCAGATTTTATACATTCCCCCTATTTAATGTTAATAATTGGCCCGAGAGGCGTTTCCTCGGTAATTTGCGGCACCACTGAACGCAGGCCGTTTAAGGTGATAAAACCCTTTAAATCAACCAATTGCAACTCTATTTGATAGTTTGTTGAGGCTAAATTTTTGGGAATTAAAAACCAATCGTTGATTTTTATAATATCTCCCACTGGCCACTCGGTAGTGGGGTAAAGGCCGTAAGCCAGGGCGTAATATTTTTGGCCAAGGATTTTACCTTCACTATCTTTAAAGCTTAATTTAAGCTGGAAATTTTTATCCAGTTTTTTTTGCGCTTGAAAATAAAGGCTTATTGGTAAGAATTTTGAATTTTCCAGCCAGGGGCTGGTCGGCCTTTGGCCGAGAATTTTACTCCAACCCAAAAAGTCAATTACATCCCCAAGTTTAATTTTTTGAGGGTTTTGGATTTCCTTGATTTTTGCCTGGGTTTCATATAAAACCATACCAGCTTCACCCGACCTTTCAAAAACAACGTAAGAATCAATAATTTTAACGGCTTTTAAGCCCAACGCAATAATTTTGCGCAAGCGATCATCGCCCAACAGAACGTTTTTTTGCCAAATATTGTCGCTCGGGAACTGCAAGGCAAAAGTGATTAAATCAGCGCTGTCCATTACTATGCCTTCAAGATCATTTGGCAGTTCATAATCCAAATCAGTAAACTGTTTTTTGCCGACAAAAGCGTAATTAAGCCCGTAAATTTTTTCTCTGCTTGATAGGTGGGTCAAAAAATCATAAGTAGCGGCTAAACTTTGCCGGGGCGGCAGCGCCTTAAGCAATTCGCTTTTTATTTGCTTAATTTCCGATTGTCCGGCAGATTTAAAAATAGCTTTAGCCACAGCCGGCAATGGCCCTAGAGTAACGGAACTATATAAGGTGGCGCCTATTAAAATTAAAATGACCAAGGTCAAATTTTTTTTAAGCGAGCTGACGATTTTTTTACTTGGTTCAACATCAACTAATTTTTTGAGTCCGTAAATCAGACCGATAAACAAAGGCGGCAAAAACAAGCTGACGTAATGAATTT
>JACRFM010000058.1 GCA_016234305.1 Candidatus Kerfeldbacteria bacterium | reverse complement strand
TATCAAAATGAATGGTATTAATCTGAAAAAGTCCAACATCCACACTGCCGTTTTTATTTTTATTAACATAATCGCAACGGTGGTCACGATTTTCAGCCTTTGATATGGCTAAGGCCAGGCGGCAATCAGTACCGAACCTTACGCAGATATCTTTTTCAATTCCCGTAAGTTGCAACTGCTGCCATAATGGCACTGTTTCGGCCAGCGCTACGGTTTGAATGCGTTTGCTTATCACTACCGGGGATTGAATTGGACTGCGGAATTCCCATTTGTGATTATCAAAGTAAGTGGATATGACATAGCTGCCATAAGCTCCCAGCGTGGCAGTCAAAAGAGTTACCGCCAGGGTGTAAAGTGTCACTTTTTTGGAACGCCTGATAAATCGGCGAACCATTGGGTATTTTTGTTGGTTATACATATTTGTTTTGATTAATTTTTAATTTTGAGTAGACACGGGATTAGTTTTGTTGCTCCAATATACGGGCACGGGGGTAACCGCATACCAGTAATTTCCACTAACCCCGTGCTACGTCGCCTTTTGGGCAACTACCTTGGCGCGGGAAGTCGACACCCATGCCAAAGTAGCAGACTAAAATGGCTAACTTAAAGCAAAAAATAAAAGAACCTACCATTTTTGGTTGGTAGGTTCTCTAAATTTAACTATCGCCCTAAAGCCCTAAATTTGCGTTCTGCGGCGTTTATAGCTCATCATAATCCCGCATCACGAGCTGAGCGTTAATCGCCCGCACGGTTTCAATAACCACTGACACCACAATGAGGAGCGAGGTGCCGCCAATTACCAGCAATTGCGACCCGGTAAAGGCCTGCATAGCTAATGGCAGTACGGCGATTAAGCTCAAAAACAGCGCCCCGGGCAACACAATGTAATTCATGGTGCGCGCTAAAAATTGGATGGTACTCGCGCCCGGACGAATACCGGGAATAAAACCGCCTTGCTTTTGCAGATTTTCGGCAATTTGTTCTGGTTTGAAAATAACCGCCGTGTAAAAATAAGTAAAACCAAATACCAGCACAAAATAAGCCACGGCGTAAAAAATCTGATTTTGAAAAAGATTAATGGTAAATTGAGCGGCGTTCACCAGCCAGGCGGCTTGCGATTTGGCTAAAAATTGCGCCACCATGGGCGGAAACAAAATCACGGAAATGGCAAAGATAATGGGAATCACGCCGGCTTGCAGTAAGCGCATGGGCAAATAACTGGTCGCGCCGCCATAAGTATTGCCGCCGCGCACCATCCGGGCGTAAGTCACCGGAATATTACGCTGCGCCTCGGTTACCACCACCACCGCCACCACGGTTATGACAGCTATCACCAAAAAAGCCGCAATCGTGAAAACCTGCGAAGGGTCAAAAGTAACGATGGTCTGTTGGATTTTTTGAGGAACCGACGAAACAATGCCGGCAAAAATCAACAAGGATATGCCGTTACCAACTTTGCGTTCCGACATTATTTCCCCCAGCCACATTAAAAATATGGTACCGGCCGTAATGGTCAAAATGCTAATGGCGAGCTGCCACGGGTCCATCTGGCCGATAATCCTGGCTCCGCCCTGATTGCGGAAAATCACAATAAAGCCGTAAGCCTGCAAGGCTGCTAAGGGCACGGTCAAATAGCGCGTGTACTGGTTAATGCGGCGCTGGCCGGCTTCGCCGTCTTTGTTAATTTCTTCCAAGCGCGGCACAATCATGGTCAAAAGCTGCATAATAATGGAGGCGGTAATATAAGGACCGACCCCGAGCATAACCACGGAAAAATTTTCCAAACCGCCGCCGGAAAAAATATTCAGCAAGCCAAGTAATTGATTGCTGGCAAAAAAATTACGCAAGGCTATAGTATCCACCCCCGGAATAGGCAAGTGGGCGGCCAAGCGAAAAACTGCCAAACAAGCCAAAACAAACAGAATATTATTTCTTAAGTCCGGCGTTTTCCAAATTTGCTCAAGCTTCTGCCACATAGGCGATTAATTAACTAGGCTTTGATACTGCCCCCGGCTTTAATAATAGCCGCGCGCGCGCCGCTGCTCAAACGGGGCAAATCAACCTGCAAGCTGACTTTTAGTTTACCCACGCCAATTAATTTAACCGGCAAGGTCGTACTGGTTATTAAACCTCTTTGTTTTAAAGCGTTCACGGTCACGGTGGCGCCGTTTTTAAAAACTGCCAAATCGTTCAAACTCACCACTTGGGTTATTGGTTTAAAACTTTGAAACCCGCGAACTTTGGGCAAACGGGCCACAAAGTGTTTAACGCCAAACTGAACCAGACCTTTGCGTCCACCCTGACGAGCGCGCTGGCCTTTTATACCCTTGGTAGAATAACTGCCCTTGCCCGAAGCATTACCCCGCCCGAGGCGCTTAGTAGTATGCTTGGAACCTTTGCTTGGTTTTAAGGTGTGAAGTGACAATGACATAAATTTAAAACTAACGAACTTTCATGGTTGACAAAGCTTTAAGCACGGCCCGGACGTTATTAATTTTATTGCCTGACCCTAAGATTTTAGAAACAACATTGGGCACGCCGGCGAGCTCTAAGACAGTCCTCACCGGACCGCCGGCAATAATACCGGTACCAGCCGGCGCCGGTTTGAGCAAAACCACGGCGCTTTTATATTTCATTTTAATTTCGTGAGGAATCGTGTCTTTTTTAATCGGCACGGTAATCAAATTGCGCCGCGCCTTAGTGCCAGCCTTGTTAATAGCCAAACTGACATCCGCACCCTTGGCTAAACCATGGCCAACCTGCCCTTTATGGTCGCCAATCACCACTAGCGCGCGAAAGCGCAAACGCTTGCCGCCGGCCATAACGCGGGCTACCCGGGCCAATTCAACGATACGCTGGTCAAAGTCGTTCTCCGGACGGTCGCGCCGCGGCGCGTTGCCACGGCCGCCGCGCCCACGTGGGCCACGGCCGGAAGGTGAACCTGTTCGAGAATGTGTTTGTGACGGTAATGCCATATTGATTTAATTAAATTAAAATTCTAAACCGGCCGCGCGCGCCGCTTCGGCCAAAGCCTTAACGCGACCATGATAAGCATAACCGCCCCGGTCAAAGACTACTTGTTTAAGACCCTGCTCCAGCGCTGCCTTAGCCAAGGCTTGACCAACTTTGGCTGACACGGTTTGCGGCTTATCAGTCTTAGCTAATTTCAGTTGCTGGTCCGATACTGTCAGCAGAGTTCGCCTGGCGGTATCATCTATCAACTGCGCGCTGATATGCTTTAAACTGCGGAAGACGGCCAAACGAGGACGCGTCGGCGTTCCGGCAATATGGGAGCGCAAACGGCGATGACGACGAAGGCGAATGGTTTGTGGAGTTTGTACTAATTTCATAAAAATAATCAACTATTTGGCGCCGGCTGATTTAACTACCTTGCCGGCCTTACGGCGAATAACTTCATCACTATATTTAATACCCTTACCTTTATAAGGTTCAGGTTTCTTAAGAGAGCGAATTTCAGCCGCCACTTGCCCAACCTGCTGTTTATTGGCGCCGCTGATAGTAATAGTATTCTTTTCCACTATGGCTGTCACACCATTCGGTACGGCATAACGGACTTGGTGAGAAAAACCTAAATTCAGAACTAAAGTCTGGCCTTCCAATTGCACTTTAAAACCAATACCAGAGAGTTCCAAGCTCTTACTAAAACCCTGGCTCACTCCCTTAACAGCATTGGCCAACAGCTGACGTGCCAGCCCCCAGAGCGCCCGCTGCTGACTATTATCCGGGTTATTAACTGACACTTTCAAACTTCCCTCTTCGTTAACAACTTTAACACTAGTCGGAATTTTCTCCGCGACCTCACCTTTGGAGCCCTTGACCGCGGCCACCCCGGCAGTAATCGTGACGGTAACCCCGGCAGGCAAAGGAATAGCTAATTTACCTAAGCGTGACATATAAATATATAACTAATCATTCACAATTTAATAAATCTCACAAATGACTTCACCGCCCAATTTCCGTTGTTTAGCCTCTTTAACAGTCAGCAGGCCTTGCGAGGTGGAAATTATGGCTGTACCTAAACCAGACAGAACCCGGGGCAATTCTATACTTTTGACATAACGACGATTACCTGGTTTGCTAATGCGCTTTAAATTACGAATCGCCGGCTGACCCGACTGATACTTTAATTTAAGTAGCAACGAGCGGTAAGGATTATTAATTTCTTCCACACCAGCCAAGTATCCTTCACGCTGTAAAATATTAGCCAAACCGGCCTTAACTTTGGAATAAGGCACGAGCGTCTCAGTCTGACGAGCCAGCAAAGCGTTACGGATTCGAGTTAACATGTCACTAATAGGATCTGTCATATAATTAGTATTTCTTAGTTCGTAGTCAATGGTTCTTAATCAATAGTTAATAGTTTAGCAAAAGAATAATTTACCAGCTGGCTTTTTTAATACCGGGTATTTCCCCGTTATTAGCTAGTTCCCTGAAACAGATACGGCAAAGATTAAAATCGCGCATATAACCGTGCTTGCGGCCGCAGCGCCAACAGCGCCGCATGATCCGCGAGGAATACTTAGTTTTAGTTAGGGAATTACGAGCTTTAACTTCTTGGGCCGTGGTAGACATAAATTATATAAATTTCTAATTCCTAATTTTTAATTTCTAATCAATTTCCAATAAATAAATTTCAAAATCCAAATATCAAATCAAATCTCTCGCTATGCGAGATCCCGTCATGGCTTCGCCAGATCTCGTCGTAGCTGCGCAAGCTCTCGCGGAGCGATGACAGAGCGATGACGAAGCGGGACAAAATCCCAATTTCAAAACTTTTTGGCATTTAGTCATTAAGTCATTGATTTGACATTTGGTTGCCTCGTGCAACCATCCCGATGGCCATCGGGATAAAAGCGAAGCTTTTACTTTGACATTGAGATTTAATTAGATATTAGGTTAATTAGAGTAATTAGAAATTCAGATTCGTGGTTCCTATTCGTAATTCCAGTTTCTACTTTCTACCGTTTCAACAAACTCCGACCGGTCATAAGCTTGATCTGGTCTTAATATTTAAATGACTTAATCTGGGAGCCGACCGAACCTTATCAAGATTAGGGGCAGCCAAAGGAAAACCTAACAATTCAAACAAGCGCTGGCCTTGTTCGCGCGAGACGGCAGTGGTAACAATGGCTACTTCCAAACCATGGAGCATTTCAATTTCATCGCTTTTGATTTCCGGAAAAACAATATGCTCTTTAAAACCAATTGACAGGTTGCCCTGTTTATCCAACGCTTTAAGGCTTAAACCGCGAAAATCACGCACTCGCGGCAAGGCTACCTGCACTAATTTCTGAAGAAAATCATACATGCGCCCGCCCCGCAGAGTAACTGAAGCCCCTATGACCATACCCTGGCGAATTTTAAAATTAGAAATTGATTTGCGGGCTTTATTCAAAACCGGCTTTTGTCCGGTAATACGCTCCAATGTCTTGAGGGCCACTTCCTGAAGTTTGGGTTCACGCCAGGCCCGGCCCAAACCAACATTAACCACCGCTTTAACTAAACGAGGTACGGCTAAATTGTTGTGAATAGCCAAATCCTTTTTCAACTGAGGCACAACCTCTTTGAAGTAAAAGTCTTTTAAATTGTTAGTGGCTTTAGTCATAAGTAACCAAATTAAACTGTAGTCAAGGTTTGCTGACAGCGATGGCAACTGCGCAAACTTTTGCCTTCGGCTGATTTAATCATCTGCACGCGAGTAGTCTTACCGCAACTCGGGCACATCACCATAAGTTTACTAGCCCCGAGGGGTGCGGCGTATTGCACCCGGCTACCGGCGCGACCTTGGCCGGGAGTGTTGCGCAAATGTTTAAAACGCAAATTAATACCTTCAACTACCACTAGGCCGGATTTAGGGAAAACTTGCGTTACCTTGCCTTGCTTACCGCGGTCACGGCCAGTGAGCACTTTTACTAAGTCATTTTTTTTAATACGTAGTTTAGTTGCCATACCCAGTATATCAACTTTGCTAAACCACCTCAGCGCGAGCGTGGTTAAACAAAGGTAATTGATTAAATAATTTTAAATAAAACATAATTTTTATAATAAAATGTGGCTCGGGCGAGCGCCTGCCCGACGGCCGGCGGGCTAGCCAAGTTGTATTACTGGGCATACCCAGTAACAATGACTTCACTAGGCACTTTAGACGAGCCGAGTGAAAGAGAAATTAAATTAGCTGAAACTGAAATCATAGTTTTATA
>JACRFM010000056.1 GCA_016234305.1 Candidatus Kerfeldbacteria bacterium | reverse complement strand
CCGCCTTCGCAGAAGACCTCGGGCGTAAGCCCGAGGATGAATGCGGAGGTAGGACCCTCCGAAGCTCGAAGAGCGAAGGAGGGTGTTTCGGCGGATTTCGCCGAAGAAATGAAGGATACTTCGGGCGTAAGCCCGTGGAGGTTTCATTTTTGCATTTTACATTATCCTAAGTGATAAGATTTTACCATTTATTATTTAGATTTAGAATTTAATCATTACACCTCATTTCGGGTGTTTTATTAACGTCAATGCCACTTAATTACAAATCATTACTTATCGCCCTGGCCGCTTTTTTGTGGGCCACTGATACTTTGTTACGTCAGCCTTTATCACGGCAGCTTAATGCCACTACCATCGTGCTGCTGGAACATTTGGTAGCCTTAGTGGTGGTAGTGCCGCTATTAATTAAGTATTGGCCTGATATTAAAAAAATAAATACCAGAGAATGGCTGGGTTTATTATTTATCGGCATAGCCGCTTCGGCGCTGGCCACGATTGCTTTTACAGCTTCATTTAAATATGTCAGCCCGTCGGTCAGTATTTTATTGCAAAAAATTCAACCCTTAGTCACTTTTTTACTGGCTGCTTGGCTGCTGCGGGAGAGTTTGCCCAGGCGTTTTTGGTGGTATGCCGGGTTGGCTTTGGGGGGCGGATATTTGATTTCGTTTCCGGAAGTTTGGCCGCGTTTGGAATTATACAAAAACGGCGCGGTCGGTGTAAGTTTGGCTTTAGTGGCGGCGGCTTTGTGGGGCAGCGCGACGGTGGTAGGCAGGGGATTGTTAAAGAGATTACCTCCGCCCCTGCTCGCCGCGCTTAGATTTGCCGTGGCCATACCTTTTTTAATTGTACTTTGGCTTTCTAGCGGCGCGGCGGCCACTGAGGCGGCTAGTTTAACTTGGCGGCAATTGTTATCCATAATGATAATTATGATTGGTCCGGGTTTTGGCGCTATGTATATATATTACAAAGGTTTAGCCGTAACTCGCGCTTCCGTCTCGGCTCTATTAGAACTTACTTGGCCGCTCTCGGCCGTAGTCTTGAACTGGATTTTTTTGCATGAAGTTTTATCGCTAGTACAAATTATGGGCGCAGTAATATTATTATATGCAGTAACCAGGTTAAGTTTATGGTCTCAACCAAGCTAAAGCATCAACCATATTTAATTATTACGCCGCAGGCAAATAATGATTTGTCGTTGATTTTGCTGGCCCCACTTGGCGTTATTAAGCAGCGAGTTTATAAACAAGGCACGTCTTGTGAAACCATGATTGGTAGTATAGGTAATTTTTTAAAAAGTACGCGCCACCATATAAGGGGTATAGTGGTGTGCCAGAGCGAGGCTAGTTTTTCTCGCCAGCGTTTGGTAATGGTAGTGGCTAATACTTTGGCTTACGCGCTTGCCGTGCCGGCCTTAGCCGTTAAACAATTATCTGATTACAACGCTGTCAGCCGGCACTTTAAAGTATTGGCCAAGGACAGTTTAATCAGGATAACTTATTCACGTCCGGCAGTAGGCTAGCAGTGTCTGGATGTCTTTCTGTCATTGCGAGGAGTCTGCTACGAAGCAATCTCTGTCTTTGAGGTCGCCACGAGCCGATGGCCATCGGCTCTCGCGATGACGAGAGGGAGCCATCATTGTCTGCCAGTAGACGGGGATTTATGGTTTTTGTTCTTAATTCTTAATCCTCAATTTTATTCAGCCGTAGAACACTTCCTCCCAGTGTTTTATTTTTTTCCTAATCTTAGTCTTCTGTGAACTAAGAACTATTTATCAAATTTGACTAAGTACTCGTAAGTCTTTGTAATAATCAGCTGACTGGGCAGTTATCCACTTGTTAGCTACTTTGACAGTTTGATTCCAGTGGTGTAAAATGGAATCAAGTGGTGAAAAGTGCAACTAAAGTGGGGATAAGTTGTTATCAGGTGCATAACCCCCCTTGATTTTTTTAACTTAATTTAACCTAACATAACCTATTAGGCCTAAGATTATATGTTTCTTGGCGAATATCAGCACGCCATAGATGATAAGGGCCGACTGGCCATTCCGGCTAAGTTTAGAGCTTTGCTTAAAGCCGGCGCAGTGGTTACCCGCGGAGTAGACCGCTGTCTTTTTGTTTATACTCGCACTAATTGGGCGGAATTAGCCGGCCGTATAGCCAAATTACCTATTAGTAAGGCTAATAGCCGGGCCTTTGCCCGTCATATGCTGGCCGGTGCCATGGATTTGGAAATTGACAGCCAGGGCAGAGTATTGGTGCCGGACTATTTGCGGCAATATGCCGGCTTGAAAAGGCAAATAGTAGTGGCCGGGTTATACAACCGTTTGGAGTTGTGGGATGCCAAAGCTTGGCAAATTTATCGCGCGCGCACGGAAAAAGGCAGCGGTGATATTGCTGAAGCTTTGGGTGAACTTGGGGTTTAATTAATTCACCAGGTAGTACGATTATGAGTTACTACCATTTGCCAGTTCTTTTAAATGAAGTTATAGCGGGCCTGTCGCCCAAGCGTGGTGAAAGTTTTATAGATTGCACCATTGGCGGCGGCGGGCACGCGGTTGCCATTTTGCAGCGGACAGCCCCTTTAGGCAGATTGCTTGGTTTGGACTGCGACGGACAGGCTATAATCGCGGCGCGAGAAAATCTAACTCCCTTTAAAGAACGGGTTACGCTAATTAATGATTCATATTTATATTTAACCGACCATGCTTTAGCTCACAGTTTTACGGAAGTTGCAGGCATATTATTTGACCTTGGTTTTTCCTCACCTCAGCTTGCTGACCCGGCGCGAGGTTTCTCTTTCCAAATTAAAGCACCTTTAGATTTACGTTATAACACTGCCGCGGGTACGCCGGCCTGGCAAATGTTGACGCAATGGTCGGTTAAAGAACTGACTGAAGTCCTGCGCGATTATGGTGAAGTGCCGCAGGCTGGACGTTTAGCCCGCGCCATTATCAATGAGCAGCGCCTTGTACCCTTAACTACGACTGCGGAATTACTCGCCATCGTGGACAGAGTTCAAGGTAAGGGGCGGCGCTCATTGCCTGCGGCCACGCTGGTCTGGCAAGCTCTGCGCATCGCCGTTAACAATGAACTCAAGCAGCTGCAGGAGACTTTGCCGCAAACGCTTCCCTTGCTGGCTCCGGGCGGACGACTCGCTATTATCAGTTTTCATTCCGGCGAAGATAGAGTGGTCAAGAATTGGCTACGGCGGGAATCAACTGACTGTTTATGTCCGCCGTCGTCTCCAATTTGTCGCTGCGGCCACAGAGCCAGTTTAAAATTAATCACCCAGCGTCCAATTACACCTTCGGCCGCTGAAGTAAAAAACAACTCCCGCGCCCGTAGCGCCAAACTGAGATTAGCTGTTAAATTACCCGACTAAAAATTACTTTGTTTATGTTTGCCGGTTTATTCAAACGCCACCACAAAATGTGTAAAGCCCTTCCTTGTTCAAGGGTTCACCGCTGGTTGGGGCTGACTGTTTTGATTATGATACTCATAACTGGTTTAAGTTATGTGGTGACGGTTAATGCCGTGGCCACCCAAGGTTATCAGATTAAAACTTTGCAAGGGCAACTGGCAGACCTGAAAGAAGTCAATAAAAAAATGGAAGTGGCCAGCGCCAATTTGCAGTCATTAAAAACTATCGCGGAAAGTTTACCCAAGGATGGATTTATTACAGTTGAACGTTTGGAGTATTTAGCGGCTAATCCGGCTGAAGTTGGGGTGGCTGTAAAATAATTAATTTATGTCACTAAGTCAGCCTACGCTTCAGCTGACCAACCGCCTTTATCTAGTGAGGCTGGTTTTTTTTATTTTTTTACTGGTAGTTGTTTACAAACTTGGTTCACTGCAGATTTTACATTATGATTTTTATAGCGCCTTGGCTTCGCGCCAGCATGATATTTTGTCAAAATTGATACCGGAACGGGGACAAATCTTTGTGCAGGATTCAACCACCAGCGGTAAAATTTATCCTGTGGCGGTGAATCGTCCGCTTAAATTACTATTTGCCGTGCCGCGCGAGATTCAGGATGCTGGCGCCGCCGCGCGTCTGCTGGAGCCGATTTTAAAAATTCCGGCAGCCGATTTGGAAAGTGTTTTAAGCAAAAAAAATGACCCTTATGAACCGCTGCAGCACGCCTTGCCTGATGAAGTGGCTGAGCAGATTCAGGCGCTTAATTTAAGCGGTTTATATTTGACGCCGGAGATCACCCGCTATTATCCGGAGGGGCAGACCTTTGCCCAGATTTTGGGTTTTTTGGGATATGTTAAAGACCGTCAAGCCGGACAGTATGGGGTGGAGCAACAATGGGAGAAAGTTTTGGCCGGACAGCCGGGCAAGTTAAAATCAGAAAAAGATGCCAGTGGTAATCTGATTGGCGTGGGCGAGATGGACATGGAGCCGTCGGTTAATGGCAGCGATTTGGTACTGACTATAGATAAGAATGTGCAGTTTAAAGCCTGCGCTGTTTTAGACCAGGCGGTGTTAAAACACGGCGCGGCGGCAGGGAGTTTGATTATCTTGGACCCATCGAGCGGCGCGATTAGGGCGCTCTGCAACACGCCTAGCTTTGACCCGAATGATTATAAAGCCACGACTGATTTGTCTAGTTTTGCCAACGCGGCCGTGGAAGAAGCTTACGAGCCTGGTTCGGTGTTTAAACCCATTACCATGGCGGCGGCACTCGATAAGGGCAAGGTTACGCCCGAAACAACTTATACCGATACCGGTCAGGTAGTCGTCGGTTCGCATATTATAAAAAATTCCGACAATAAGGCGCATGGCCTGCAGACCATGACTAATGTTTTGGAAAATTCTTTAAACACCGGCGCGGTTTTTGCCATGCGTCAGGCGGGCTCCAAGGATTTTACAAATTATGTGCAGCGTTTTGGCTTTGGGCAGGCGACTGGCTTGGAACTGCCGCACGAACACGCCGGCAATATTAAAGCTTTGCGTCAGCCAAGTGAAATAAATTTTGTAACGGCTTCTTTTGGTCAAGGTATTACGGTTACGCCCCTGCAACTGGCCGCGGCTTATGGCGCTATCGCCAATCAAGGACGCTTGTTCAAGCCTTATCTAGTGGAGGAGATTAGGTATCCCGGCGGTAAGGTGGAAAAATTTAATGGCGAAACGGTTCGTCAGGTTATTAAGCCGGCGGTGGCGGCGACTTTGTCAGCCATGATGGTTAATGTGGTGGAAAAAGGACATGGCAAGCGGGCCGGGGTGCCTGGTTATTATGTAGCTGGTAAAACCGGCACGGCGCAGGTCGCCATTCCCGGCGGCGGCGGTTATGACCCCAATAAAACCATTGGCAGTTTTGCCGGTTTTGCGCCGGTGGACAAACCAAAATTTGTGATGGTGGTTAAAATTAAAGAACCTAAAGACGTGGTGTTTGCCGAAAGTTCAGCCGCGCCGCTGTTTGGCGAAGTCGCTAAATATTTGTTAGAGTATTATCAGGTGCCGCCGGAAAGAGAAGTAAAGTAGAGTATTATTGATAAGTATATAATATCTGAGTATGCTCGTTAACTTAAATTAATATTGTTAAGTCAAAAGTCAAATCGCAAAAGTCAAAACTGCAACGTAAAACTAAAAACTATAGAGCTTTTGACTTTTACCTTGTGGTTTTGAGTTTTAACTTTTGAACTTTGAGTTTTACAAATTGGTTTATTATCATGAAACTATTATTGCAGTTTATTCTAAAATTACTGGCCCGCGCTACCTTGCGCAAGTACCATCCGCAAATTATTGGCGTGACCGGTTCAGTCGGCAAAACCAGTACGCGTCAGGCAGTGGCGGCGGTAGTGGCGACTACTTTTACAGTTTGGCAAAGCCCAAAAAATTTAAATAATGAAATCGGGCTGCCTTTGTCGATTTTGGGCGAAGCTGATTCCGGTTATAATAATCCAGTGAAATGGCTAAGAATATTTTGGCGTGGACTAAAACATTTACTGATAAGGCGCTCTGACTATCCGGCGTATTTAGTGTTGGAATACGGCGTAGACCATCCTGGTGATATGGCTTATTTACTTTCTTTGGCGCGGCCGAGTGTAGCCGTGCTGACGGCCGTGGCGCCGACGCATTTGGAATTTATGGGCAGTTTAGAGAGTTTACTCAAAGAAGAAGGCGGTTTGGTAACAGGGCTGCCGGCTTCGGGTCAGGCGATTATAAATATTGATGACAGTTTGGTAGCCAGTTTGCAGACAAAACTGATTAGTAAAACTCGGACTTATGGTTTTAGCGAATCGGCTGAGGTGCGGGCAGATTCGCTAAATATTAATTTAAATGAGGAACGACGCGCTTTGGGACTCAGTTTTAAATTATCAGCCAGCGGCAATAGTCTGCCGGTTGTTATGCCGGGTACTTTAGGCCGACCGGCGGTTTTGGCCGCTTTGGCCGCTACGGCTACGGGTCTGGCTTTAAATATTCCGTTGTTGAAAATTATTCAAGTTTTGCCTGAGTTGCCCTTACCCGCCGGCCGGATGCGTATTTTATCAGGCATTAAGCAGACTACTTTAATTGATGATACTTATAATTCATCGCCTCGCGCGGTCAGTGAAGCCTTGGCCGCTTTGCAGCTTTTGGCCGTGGTCGCGACTCACCATAAGTGGGCCGTGCTTGGGGATATGCTGGAGCTTGGTGCGGGCAGCACGGCTTATCATTATCAAATTGGACAGGAATTCGGAAAATCAGGTATTGATTATTTGGTGGCGATTGGCGCCGAGGCCAGACAGTTTATCCACGGCGCGGTTAGTGTGGGTTTTGATAAGGAGCAAGCTTGGCATTTTGACAAAGCTGAGACGGCCGCTGGTTTTGTCAAAGACAGATTGCAAACCGGTGATGTAGTGCTGATTAAGGGTTCGCAAGGCGTACGCTGCGAAAAAGTGACTAAGGAGTTATTGGCCCAGCCAGAGAAAGCCAAGGAGCTGTTGGTGCGCCAGTATAGGCCGTGGATATAGTAAATGTAAAATGTAAATATCAAAAATCAAAATTAATTTTTCATTTTGATTTTTAAATTTTGAATTATAGTTATTGACCAGTTATTAATTTACAGCTATTCTTATTTCGCTGTCGGTTTGAATATAGCTACAAATATGGCGCATTCGTCTAGTGGCTAGCCCGTCGGAGACGGGTCCTCCTCCGGAGGAGACACAACCTTAGTTTGTTAAAGTATGTATTATCTTTATGTACTTTTAGGAAGCAAGAAAAATTGGCATTATATAGGCAGTACGGATAATGTTGAAAGAAGGCTACTAGAGCATAATAAGGGTAAGGTTAAATCTACTAAACCACATAGGCCATTAAAGATTATATATACTGAAACTTACAGTAGCCGAACATTAGCCAGAAAAAAAGAATCATTTCTTAAAAAGACAGCTAAGGCCAGAATTGAATTGTTTAATCAATTATAGGGCGCATTCGTCTAGTGGCTAGGACACGTGGTTCTCATCCACGCAACAGGGGTTCGATTCCCCTATGCGCTAAATAAAAAGTTCTTTGCCCAAAGGTAAAGGACTTTTTATTTTAGTTAAATGGAATCGAAGGGCGCGAGTAGAACGCGAGCGAGCGCAGCGTTCTTGAGTGTAGCGCCAAGGACTTCCGAGTCGGAGCGAGGAGGAGTCCCCTAGGCGCTGCCAATCAAAGTTCCTGAATTTATTTCTGGATTTTTTGTTGGTAATATATAGTATGGCATTTGTTTAGAGCTTAATTGATATTGTTAGGTGTTGCCAGTTTAATAATCAATTAGTCAAATTTATCCGCCTTCGTCCTCCCTCAGGAGGACTTCGGCGGATTTTCCATCCTCCACAGTCCCGCCGGCGGCGGGACCGAGGACGGACGCCGCAGAAATGAATGATACCTCAGACGTGAGCCCGTGGAGGCTTCATTTATCTACAGTTTTTATTTAAGCGTTGACGCAAAATTGCTTAGGTGTTATTCTTGGATAGCTAATTATTTACGTGCCTCGTAAGTTTTTTTATAAAGAACCTGCGGGGTGAAAGGAGTCTAAGTATATGACAGATGTTTGCCCAAAATGTGGCAATGAGCCATGCACTTGCCCTCCGGTTGAACCAACCACCCCGGCTGCTTAAGAAATTAATTGTTAAGGCTCTAGCCAGTAATTTAATAACAATTATATAAATAAATACTCCGTCAGCCAGATGGAGTATTTATT
>JACRFM010000057.1 GCA_016234305.1 Candidatus Kerfeldbacteria bacterium | reverse complement strand
TCGGCAATGGCCAGGTCAATTTTCTCAGGCACAGGATAAACTGCCGGCTTGAGTTCGCTTTTATGGCGCACTAAATATTCCAAACTTAAGGCCTGATTGGCAAACGACATATCCATCACGCTGGCCGGATGGCCTTCAGCCGCGGCCAAATTAACCAGTCGCCCCTGCCCCAGCAAATAAACTCTCTTGCCACCTGACAAAATATATTCCTCCATATTATCCCTTACCTCTTTTACCGACACTGACAGGTTTTGCAAATTCTTAATATTTATTTCGTCATTAAAATGTCCGGCATTGGCCAAAATCACGCCGGACTTCATAAGTTTAAAATGATTTTTAGTAATAATATCAGTATTGCCAGTAGTGGTAATAAATATCTCGCCCTGGCGCGCTGCTTCTAACATAGTCATAACTTGATAACCATCCATCAGAGCTTCTAAGGCCCGCACTGGATTAACTTCAGTAATAATAACCCGGCTGCCCATGCCACGAGCCCTAGCGGCCACACCGCGTCCGCACCAGCCATAACCTGCTACCACCACTACTTTTCCGGCCAGCAAAATATTAGTGGCGCGCAGGATGCCGTCAATGGTAGATTGGCCGGTGCCGTAGCGATTATCAAACATGTGTTTAGTTAAAGCTGAATTCACGGCAATGATGGGATATTTAAGCTGCTGTTTTTGGGCCATTATTTTAAGCCGTGCCACACCGGTGGTAGTTTCCTCAGTGCCGCCCCAAACTTTTTTTAATAATCCTTTGCTTTTAGTGTGAATATAAGTCACCAAGTCAGCCCCGTCGTCCACGGTTAAATTCGGCCCTAGTTTTAAACACTCGCGAATCTGCTGATAATATTGCTTATTATCCACACCGCGCTGGGCGTAAACAGCTACGTGAAAATCTTTTTTCAAACTTTGCACCACCTCGGCCTGCGTAGACAAAGGATTTGAAGCTGATAAACTCACCTGCGCCCCGCCCTGCTTAAGAGCCAACACTAAATTGGCTGTTTCGGCCGTAACATGAAGGCAGACGGAAATTTTAACATTTTGAAAAGGCCGCGAGCGCGCAAATTCAAGAGCAATTTGCCCTAAGACTGGCATTTGACTGGCAGACCAAAGAATACGTGACTTACCGGACATAGAAAATGTAAAATTTAAAAATCAAAATTAAAAATTAACTTCTTAAATCTAAAACTTTTAAAGCTGATTTGATATTCTCCGCTACCTCTTGCATGGCATTCCCCTGATACTCAAGTTGCGGCCAAGTGCCTAAACCATCGTCGTCTTTACGGGGAATAATATGAATATGCGTATGAAAAACCACTTGTCCGGCGGCGCGGCCATTATTCATAGTCATATTACAGCCATCGGCGCCCGTGCCTTGAATTACGGCACTCGCTATTTTTTGCGCTAACTGAAAAAAACGTCCAACTATTACCGCCGGGGTGGCAGTTAAATTTTCATAATGACTACGCGGAATAATCAAAACATGCCCCGGTTGCACCGGACGAATATCCAAAAAAGCCACAAATTGGGCGTCCTCATAAATTTTAGTGGCTGGCAACTCGCCTGCCGCAATTTTACAAAAAACACAATCCAACATAAGAAATTTAAAATTTAAATATCAAAATGAAAAATGTTAATTCAATAATTTTGACTTTTCAATTTTGCATTTTACTAATATAGCATTAACTCCTGCCGCAAGCTGGCAATGTATTTTTGTCCGGCCTCAATCTCGGATTCGGCCGGCGCAAACGGCGCCAATTTTTTATGCGTCGCCGGATTCCACGGGCCTTCCAGCACTTCATACACAGCCGTATCCGGCTCCAAGGCCACGGTTATATGCCAAGTGCTGGGAGGAATTTCTACTCCCCAGGGGCTCTGGCCGGCCTCCAAGACGACTGATTCCATTACCCGGCCATCATCTGCCAAAATAGCCAGCAATAATTTACCCTGCAAAATAATAAATATCTCGGTTTTATCCGGGTCCTCATGCTTATGCGGCTGAATATAAGAATCCGGCTCAATCACATTTATCATGCGATGCAATTTATCAGCATTATCATTATGATAAGTATAAATACTGCGGCGGCGCGAAGAATTTTGGGCCGTGGCGGCCACTTCTTTAATGGTTTCGCTATTAATCAGCTTAAGAGACATATTAAGAAATTTAAAATGTAAAAATCAAAATGAAAAATGCAAATTTAATGATTTTAACCTTACTATAATAGAACGACTATCAACCATACTACCATTATACCAGAAACTAGAAGCTGGAGCTTGGTATAAGCCCGAGGTTGTTTAGCTTCGCTTTTACCCAAAGCAAAGCCAACTATACCTAACACCAAAATCAGGTTAAGGTCAAGGTACAAACTCACGCTGCCCGGACGGATAAGCTCTAAGCCTAACAATAACCACCAACTGAATAACAAGCCAATGGCGACCTCAGCTAAAACTAAACGTAATCTATTTAATAATGGTGAGTTGCCTATTTGAACCATAACTCAGTTAACTTAGCGGTTAAATGCCCAACTGACTGATACAGGTTAAAACTGTGCCGACTGATTTTAACTCGCGCGCCGGTAATGATAATTTGGCCAGATTCCAAGTTAGACGCGGAAATTAAAAAACGCTGCGCGTGGTTTGTTTCTACATATTTAAATTCATTAACGGAAATTCTATAGGTCTTAGCGGACAAAGAGCTTAATTCTACATATTCAGGAAAATAATAGTCCCACCCTCCGCCCTGCCGTACACCGATCCTCAGGGGCGCGGACTCGGCGGTAGTGGCAATTTCCAATTCAACTGTGGCCACGCGCATAGGCAGCTTAACGTCAAAATAAACCGGTTCGGCCGTTAACTTTATACCACTTTCTGTCCGCTCCACCCTGCCGGCCGGCAAGAGTACGCCAAAGTTATGATTACGGTTGATAAAATTAGTAGTCGCCGTAATTGACTGCAAACTAAAAATTGCCTGATAAACGATATAAGCCACCAAGATTAATGGAATTAGCCAACGTAAATGCCAAAAGCGGGACATAGGGAAAGGTAAACCCAGTATATCAACTTCGCTAACCAAATTAGCGAGCGTGAATTGACAGACTGTTTAATTGATAAATGATAGTTTAAATTGCTTAAGGTGTCTATTTTACTAATTTTGTTAAAAGCGAGTTGTAGCGAAGTAGTTATACTGGGTAAGATGTAAAAACCTGCCCGACGCTAGCCTTACCTAATTAACCAATAGTTGTCTAATGACATTATGAGATGGTTTCAAAACTCTTCTGTTGTCATTGCGAGGAGCCCCGATGCCCATCGGGGCGACGTGGCAATCTAGAGTTAATACTAGAGAGATTGCTTCGCTAACGCTCGCAATGACAATGTAGTCTACGACTTTTGAAACCATCTATATATACATTCATCGCTAGATTATGTTTAAGACTTTGGCTTTGGCAGGCGGGTCAAAATGAAAAATTATTTATATAATCCTAAATATAGGTTTACCTTCAATTCATATTTATACAAACTAAAATCTTCCCAAGTGTAAGAGGCTGGCACCAAGGTCAAACCAAACGGGCTGATTTTATTATTAAAATTAGCCAAGCTGTCCGGCTGTAAAGTGGCCCGAAAAGCGTAAACTGGTATGGCTGAACTAAGTAATTTTGTTACAGCCAGGTAATCAGCGGCGTCTTTAAGTTCATAAATCACGGCCCGCTCAGGCCAGAAAAATTTATCAGTCTTACCGCTAACTATAACGCTGCCGGACGGAGTCAGTGTTTGCACGGCACGGCTGGCAGTGGCGAAGCGCTCTAAATTACCACGAACCGCACCTAAGCCCTCCTGATAATCAAACCAGACCAGACTGGTGGACAATACCAAATAAATACCCACAACAAACCAAGTTAAATAGCGGCCCCACTTGAGCTTACTCAGTTGCGCTAAAAAATAACCAACCGGTATTAGCCACAAAATATACAGCGGCATAAAATAACGCACGTAAGAAGTGCCAATAGTTACGGCCGCCGGGTCAGGGTTATCATTAAACTGCCAACTGCCGTAAACTATAGCGAGCCACAAAGAAATAATCACCGTGCTAATTATTAAACCCTTAAACTCACGGCTTAGGCTGCGCCAAGTAACGGCCAAGTAAATGGCCGCCGCCAGCACTGGCCAGAACCACCACCACATTAAAAGTCCCAGGTAATTTACCGTCGTATTAAAAATCAGCCGGGGATGAAAACCAAATGGTAAAATAAGTTCACTAAACAGCGAAGCTGTCCGATTCATGTCTTGGGACCACAACAATTCCGGACGATAGCCAAATGACAAGGGAAAGCCGTACAAAAAATAATTACTAATAAAAATTGGCGCTAATCCAATAATCAAGCCTAAACTTATCAGCCACAAATTCTTAAAACTCACTTGCCGCCGCCAATAAATCAGCCACCATAAACCCACGACTATAAACCAAAATATTTCCGCCGTGCGCACGCTTAAAGCTAAACCGCTAACTAGTCCAAGCAATAAATACCAGCCGCATTTATTGGTCTTGATGATTTTTAAACCGAGCCAGACTGCCACGAGCAGCAAATCCACAAAAACCGCATTGTGAAAAAAACTACGACTGTGGTAATACCAAAACGCCGGCTGTAGCGCCGTCAACAGAGTGGTTATAATAGCCGCACGCTGGTTTAATAATTCCTTAGTTATTAAATACAAAAATCCCAAGCCCAGTAAGGCCAGAAGCGGCGTAATATAAGGTAGCGCGCCGCTGCCAGCCAAACGCCCGATGCTTCCTGCCAAGAGCGGCCAACCTAAAAAACTGGCCGGCATAATTTGCTGGTTATAAACTATGGTACTGCGCGGATGTATAAGCGAGCGACCAGCCAACTGATTCAACGGTTCATATAGCGGCAGCCATCTATTTTGTGCCAAACGAGTGGCAAAAAAAGCATTGGCCGCTTCGTCCGGCGAATTATAACGCGCTGGTAAATTAACACTAAAACTGGCATATAGAGCTAAGACCAAAATCCCAGCTACCAGCCAGCCTAAAGCATAAAGATGTTTGCTATTTAACCTAAATTCCATATAAATTATTATATCAGTATCTAGGCTAAGCTAGAAGCTAGAAGCTGGAAGCTGGAATATGGAATCACGAATCAAGAATAAAGAATCAACAACCTTGCGTCAGAGACCGAGATAGCGCCAACGCCGAGCAGGATATACCTAGGTGTCATTCCCGTCTCGCATCAAGTGCGGGATAAATTCCAACGGGAATCCAGAAAGATTTAAGACTCTTTTCTAGATTCCCTTCACCAGTTGGCGGATACGCGGGGAATGACATAGAGACCACTCTGAACGATAAATAAAAAGAGCTGACGTAACTTTTGTCAGCTCCAAAGAAAATCCTATCTTTGCTATTTTTATTCAGGTAATCTAGCTAATCGCAAAAAGCCTTCTAAGATTAAATCACCTTTTACACTG
>JACRFM010000053.1 GCA_016234305.1 Candidatus Kerfeldbacteria bacterium | reverse complement strand
TTCACTATTAAGGTTGAATCTTCAATGGGATTTGACATATAAATTTAAACTAGGAATCAGTTTTTTAACTTTATCATATAAATTGAATTTAGCCAAGGTTAGAAAAATCATCTCGTTGTACGTTACTTCAGATAATATGCTAAAATACATCCATGAAAATAACGTTTTACGGAGCGGCCGGGGGAGTGACCGGCTCCAAACATTTAGTGGAAATCGGCAAAAATAGAGTGTTACTGGATTGCGGCTCGTTTCAGGGCCGCCGTCAAATCACCCGTGAATTAAACAGTGAGCTGCCTTTTGACCCCAGCACCATAACGGCCGTGGTTTTAACGCATGGCCATCTTGACCATTGCGGCTTGTTGCCTTTGCTGGTCAAAAATGGTTATAAAGGAAACATTTTTTCCACCGAGGCCACGCGCGACATCAGCCAGTGGATATTGATGGATTCAGCCCATATTCAACTGGCTGACCAGGAATACATGCTGCGCCACAAGATTAAAGGCCACGAACTGGCCGAACCTTTATATACGGCCGAAGATGTGGCAGCCACGATGTCACGCTTTGCCAACGTACCTTATGTTGATAAAAACAACGACTGGTTTGCCATAAACAACAATCTCAAAATCAAACTTTATAATGCCGGACATATTTTAGGTTCAGCGGCTGTGGTGCTGGCCGGGTACGAAAATGGACAGGAAATTAAGCTGGCTTACTCCGGTGATTTAGGCAGAAAGGGTACCCCGCTAATAGACGACCCTGATTATATTCAGGATGAAATATCGCTGCTGCTGATGGAATCCACTTATGGCGACCGCACGCACGAACCAATTGACAAAGCGGTCGAGATTTTAAAAAATGTCATCAAGTCAACTTTAGCCAATAAAGGTAAAATTATCGTGCCGTCATTTGCTCTCGGGCGTACCCAAGAGCTGGTTTATCTGCTTCATCAAATTAGCGACCGAGGCGGTTTAGGCAATATGCCAATCTATGTCGACAGCCCTTTGGCGTCGGAAATCACGGAGGTTTTCAGAAAACACCGGGAAATTTACGACCGCGAAACCTGGATTGATTTTGAACAGTTTGGCGAAGTGCCAATGTCTTTTAAAAATCTTCACTTTGTCTCTTCGGTTGATGAATCCAAATCGCTTAACACCCTGCCCGGTCCATTTATGATTATTTCTTCCTCCGGCATGTGCGAAGCCGGCCGGATAGTGCACCATTTAATAAATAACATCAGTAACGCCAAAAACACAATTTTAATCACCGGCTTTCAGGCTCAGCATACGGCCGGTCGCCGGCTGGTGGAAGGCGTTAAAAAAATAAAATTATTCGGCAAAGAATACGGCATTAAGGCCCAGGTAGTGGTTCTGAATGAATTTAGCGCCCACGCCGATGAACCAGCCTTAATTGATTACGCCAGCCATATTAAGGGACTGAAAGAAATATTTTTAGTACATGGCGAACCGACTCAAGCCAGCGCCTTGAGCTTGGCGCTCAATAAAACCTTGCCAGGGGTTAAAATTGCCATTCCACAAATGCATGAAACTGTGGAAATCAATTGAAATTTTTATTGAATCTGCTATAATATAATTGATGCGGAAATTATTTATTACAACATGCCTAAGTGGGGTGTTTTTTTTATTAAGCCTAAATCAGGTACAGGCTCAAACTAACCCTGCCTTGGGTAATGAAGAGGGGACAAGGCTGTTTAAGGCCATCAAGCTGGCACAAGCTACACTACAAACTGAAGTTGATACTCAAAAATCAGACTCCACCTATAAAGCCGTGACTGTCACCAGCAAAAAAGCCGCCTTACCGGTTAAGCTGGCTTTATGGCAAAAAGACACTGACCAACTACTTTACCTAACCGGCAAAAAAACCAGCAAGCTGGTAACATTGGACGACAACAAGACCTATACCATTAAAATAAAACTTGATAATGGTGTTAATTCACAATATGAAGTTAAGGGCGAACCTGCGGCTTACGTGGTGGCAGTCATTCATCCAATTTTCCAGTCTATCGGCACTAGGAAAAAACCAAAATTTAAATTAGAAAATGTAGTTTACGTGCCGTATCACGATTATTTAAACATCGCGGCCATCATTAACGAAGGTAAAACATACTTTAACGATAAAATTAACGCTGTCTACAGTGAATTAACCAGCCTAGGCGTAAAATCGCATGCTTATCCAAATAAACTCTTGGCTGAGGTCATTGACCCGGTTCTGATAAAATCAATTATTGCCATTGAACACGTAGGCGCGATTAAGCAGGACTCGGCAGCGGTCACACAATATCTTAATAAATTCTATGTGACGCTGGCCACGAACCGGCATTTTTCTTTTGCCTATGCCGCCTCCGCCGCCTCCGCCCGGGGTATTGCTCAATTTATACCGTCAACCTACAAATTGATTGTTAAATCACATCCGGAATTAGTGCTTAACAAAAATTTTGAACAAGGTATGGTAGACCCCTACAATGCCATCAAGGCGGCGGTTGGTTTACTGGACGACAATTTGAGCAAACTGCCGCAAACTATGAAAGATGCCGCCCAAAATGACGACAAAAAAATCGGAGCTTATTTAGCCGCTGGCTACAACGGAGGAATTACCCGGGTCATTAAGGCTTTTAACCAATGGGGTGAAGACTGGGCCAGCGACCGTACTGCCAAAAGGACTTTATATAAAAAACAGGAGCAAGCTTACTTGGCGCAGGTTAAGCAAATTAAAAAACAATTAGCTGTCAAGAAAATTAGCAAAGCTCAAAAGACTAAACTGGAATTAGAACTTAAAACGGCCAAAGCTCAGGTTCAAACTGCCACCCGGGCCTATCAATTAGCCAGCCGCTACAACCTCAAACCGGAAACTGTTTACTATGTTAGTAAATATCATAAAGTTTATGATTCATTAGCTTCTGAATCACAAGCTTATGTGGCGGTTGCCTCTAATTAGACTAAGGTAAAGGGTATACTAAACCAGTTGGAACAGGGTTAGACCTTGCTAAAAATAGTCAAAAATGTTATGCTGTACCAGTCTTAAATTATTGCCCCGGACTATAAGTCATATTGTAAAATATGTCCCAACCAAATCTCACGAGCGAGACCGCCAGGTTAATGAGAGAACTGGAAGAGGCGAATAAGTCAAACGTTTATCCAGCTGAAACAACTAAAATTCATATTTCCGAACTTACCAGTTTGCCGGCTTTTGCTTATGAAAAACTGCGTAACTTTGTTGATTACAAAGACGAATTTCTGTTACGCAAAAATGCCATCAAACGTTTCCTTAAACGCAAGTTTCTACTGCCCCAGTTTAGTCATAACACCCCCGCCGCCGCTCAAGCTCTAATTCGCGAACTTATTTTGTCGCGCTATTTGCCTAACGACCAAATTCCTGAAAGTAAAGTAGCGGCCCTAACCGCTATCCTGACCAAATACTATCTACTCTTTACCAATTTAGCGCGTCATAAATCTACCGTACCGAACTGGCGCGAACAAATACTGGGGCTCGCGGCAGTGGAATGCGACCATCAGCTCGTTTCTCCGGCCGAACGCAACGCCTACACCAGCTATGCTTACGCAGCCTTAAAAGATATTTTACAGCTGCCGCCGGACGAAGCCGCTAATGAACCCGCAGACGTATTGTTAATTTTAAATATCCAACGCACTTTGGAACGAGCTGATAATGATATCAGCAGTTATTATTTATTAGTGCATTATCATCCCGACTGGTTTAATTCAGCGCCCGACCTGGCCGCCGCTAATCTGGCTAACAACCTGGACGAGATCCTGCTTAATTTTAACAAGCTGCTTAATAATAAACTGGGCAAACGCTTAATACCCAAGGTCAAACGCCTGCTAGTGCCAATAGTTATCTTGCAAGATATTATTCGTTCTAATTCAGGCAGCTGGCGTGAAGTTTTAACCAATTCCGCCAGGTTAGAACATGAAGCGCGGGCCACTTATCAGAAATTATGGAAAAATTCGCGTAAACGGCTGCGCCGTAAAGGTTTTCACGCTATTATCTATATTTTCCTGACCAAAATGATTTTAGCGCTGCTCCTGGAAATACCTTATGAACGTATAGTTTTAGAAGCTATAAATTACACCTCGGTTATTATTAATTTAATGGTGCCGCCGGTGCTTATGGCCTTAATTACGGTTTTAATTAAATCCCCTAGTCGTGACAATGAAAACAGAGTAGTGCTTGGGGTTAAAGAATTGGTTCAGGGCGACGCGGGTGACTTCTACCGCCTACAAACACTCAAACCCATTAAAGCCGGTTTAGTTAAAAAATTAGCTTACGGCTTTTTATATATTATCACCATAACCGCTTCTTTTGGCGGAGTCGGCTATTTCCTGTGGCGCTTACATTTTAATATTATTTCCGCCGCTATTTTCTTTTTCTTTATCAGTTTGGTGAGTTTTTTCGGCATTTCCCTGCGCCAGCAAGCCCGCCAGCTCAAAGTGGCGGCGGACAAAGAAACTATTGTGGCTTTTTTGCTGGACTTTTTCTCTTTACCGGTAGTGGCCTTCGGTAAATGGCTGTCCACGACTTTTGACAAAGTCAACATTTTTGTTTTTATGCTGGATTTTCTATTTGAAATTCCTTTTAAAAGTTTTTTAAAAGTGCTGGAAGATTGGTTTCAATTTCTTAAAGATAAAAAAGAGGAGATCTATTAGAATTTCTAAATTCTAATTCCTAATTTCTAAATTGGGATTTGGATATTAGAATTTAATTAGGAATTAGACATTAGTAATTAGATATTATTTAGTTCAACTATGCGCACGGTTAATAAATATTCAATCATAATCGCACTAATATTTCTCAGTCTAATCCTAAACGGCTGCATCTTCCGTTCGCCTTCAGTTCAACCGACCTTTGATGAGTATAAAAAAGCTTCACAATATTCACCTAATCAAAAACCATCAGCCGCTAATCCGGCTGAATCTTCCGCTAACAGCAACGACTCTATGCCCAACAACGAAACCGCCGCCCTGGCGTTCAATCAAGCCACACTTAAAACCAATCTAGGTGATATTACTTTTAAATTTTACCCTGAATCGCCCCGGACTGTGGCCAATTTTATCAAACTGGCCAAAAACGGTTTCTACGATGGAATTAAATTTCACCGCGTGATTAAAGACTTTATGGCCCAAACCGGCGACCCTAATTCCAAAGACAATGACTGGTCTAACGACGGCCAAGGCGGACCGGGTTATCAATTTGATGATGAAATCAATAATCACAAATTAGTCCGGGGCTCGGTGGCGATGGCTAACGCCGGACCTAATACCAATGGCAGTCAATTCTTTATAGTTACGGCTGAAGCCACACCCTGGCTGGATGGCAAACACACTAACTTTGGCGAAATTACTTCCGGTTTAGATGTTCTCGATAAAATCGCCGCTGCCAAAACCAACAACGACGACCACCCTTTGCAAGATATCATCATCAACTCCATGGAACTTAAATAACTAATTTTATGCCTAAGTTTATCAAGCCGATTTTTTACTTGTCTTTGCTGGGAACATTATTCGCCTTGACTGTGACTTTACGCCAATATATTGCGCCAGCCAGTCAGCCGGGAATTTTTTCCTGCGTGGGTTTTAAAATCTGGGGCTTATCGCCCTGTCCTTACGGTCTAACTTTATTTGCCTTATTATTTATAATTTCCGGTTTAATAATCAGCCGGCGATTTATTAGTTCTTGGGCGACTCATCTATTGCGCTTATTGGCCTGGGGCGGAGTAATTTTTGCCGGCTGGGTTGGTTGGCGTGAAATCGGCCTGCCGCTAATGGCTAGAGGCGGTTATTTTTGGGAAACTTTTTCGCTCGCCACCGTACCGGCCTGCGTCTGGGGATTCTTTGTTTTTCTGGCAGTAGCCATTTTGACTTGTTTTTATAAAACTGAATCTACCTAAACCCGGCTGAAATTTATTTTATGCTGCGAGGCTGGCTTGATAATTTAGACAAAAAAAAGGTTTACCGTTACCTGGAATTAATTCCGGGTGTTTTAGTTTGGCTGACTCTTATAGGCACGATTGTATTATCCTTTGTCCGGCCGCTCTGGGCCATTTATGTAATTATTTTGTTTGACCTCTATTGGCTGCTGCGGGTACTGTATCTAATTATTCACTTGTTATCATCCTGGAAAAAATACCGGCGCACCATGCAAACCGACTGGTCGCTCGTTTTACCGACACTGCCCCGGGCTGACAAAATCTATCATTTGATTTTTTTGCCGACTTTTCGCGAACCTTACGAAGTTATACATAAATCACTTGAATCGTTAACTAAAGTCAAATACCCCTTGGATAAATTTATCGTGGTGCTGGCGGGGGAGGAAAGGGACCAGGAAAATTTTACCAATATCTCCGCTAAAATCAAACAAACTTTCGGCCATAAATTCGGCCATTTTTTAATTACTTTGCATCCGGGAAATATTATTGGCGAGATTGCCGGTAAGGGCGCCAATATCCACTGGGCCGGCCACCGCGCTAAGGAGCTGGTTGATAAACTGGGCATTCCTTATGAAAATATCATTGTCTCAACTTTTGATGTTGATTCCTGCGCCCACCAAAATTATTTTGCCTACCTGACTTACATTTATTTGACTACGCCGGATAATTTGCATTCCAGCTACCAACCGATTGCCATTTATAACAATAATATTTGGGAATCGCCAGCCATTAACCGCGTGGTGGCTAACTCCACCACTTTTTGGCTGCTGACCGACTTGGCCCGGCCCGAACGGCTATTTACTTTTTCCTCGCATTCCATGCCGTTTAAGGCTTTGGTGGATGTGGGTTTTTGGCAAAATGATATTGTTACCGAAGACTCGCGGATTTTTTTACAATGTTTTATTCGCTACAACGGCAACTACCGGGTCACGCCCCTCTATATTCCCATTTCTATGGACACGGTTTACGCCGGCTCGTTCTGGCGCAGCGTGGTTAACCAATATAAACAACAGCGCCGCTGGGCTTATGGCGTGGAAAACTTTCCTTACATGGCTTGGCATTTCTGGCGTTCACGAACCATTCCTTTTAACCGCAAACTGCGTTACATTTGGAACCAATTGGAAGGGGTTTATTCTTGGGCCACCGCGCCGTTGATAATCTTCATTTTAGGCCGCCTGCCGCTACTCGTAGCTGATGAGACGGTAAAATCCAATCTACTGGCCCATAACGCCCCGGTAGCTCTGCAATGGCTCATGACGATGGCTATGATCGGCCTGATTTTCAGTTCAGCCCTATCTACCAGCCTGCTGCCGCCTAAACCCAAAAACGCTTCCTGGATAAAATACATACCTATGATAGCGCAGTGGTTTTTGTTCCCCATAACCATGGTTTTGTTTGGCGCTATTCCGGCGACCGACGCTCAAACCCGCTTAATGCTCGGTAAATACTTAGGCTTTTGGGTAACGGAAAAAAAACAAGCTGCTAAAGTTTAATAATATGAAATACAATTATTGTCCAAAATGCGGCCAGGGTTTGCAAAAAGTTATTTTGGGTGTAAATAAAGTTCCGCGCTTAAAATGTGCGGCTTGCGGTTTTATTTTTTACCAAAATTCCAAGCCAACCGCCAGCGCTCTAATAGTCAAGGGCGACAAGGTCCTGCTGGGAAAACGCAGTATTGAACCTTATAAAAATTATTGGGATATTCTCGGCGGCTTTTTAGAACTGGGCGAAAGTCCGGCAGCAGGTGCGCGGCGGGAAATTAAAGAGGAAACCGGCTTGGAGATTGAACTAGTTGATTTACTCGGAATTTTTATGGATGAATACGGGCCGGGCGGCGATCCTACCTTGAATATTTGTTATTTAGCTAAAATTACAGCGGGCGAGCCTAAACCGGCTGATGATGTTGATGAACTCCGTTGGTTTACCGCCAGCGACCTGCCCAAAAACCTGGCTTTTAAAAACAGCCGGGAAATTATAGACTTGTGGTTAAAAAAACAATTAACTACTAAGCCTGAATAATACTAACCAAATACCTTGACCTTTATAACTACACATAATCAGTTCTAACTCTTTTTAAAAAAAATAAAATATGCAATATGTTATAAAAATTATCGCCTCGGCACTAATCATTACTGGAGTAGCAGAACTTGGGAAAAAATTCACACCCCTAGCGGCAATCCTGGCTTCACTGCCTCTTTTATCTATATTAGCTATGGTCTGGCTCTACAGCGAGACTAAGGATGTGCAAAAAATTGTTGATTTATCAACAAACATCTTTTGGGCAGTACTTCCCTCATTAATCTTCTTTTTGGTTTTACCGTTACTCCTTAAAAACGGCCTTAAATTCACCGCGGCAATGATTATCTCTGCCATTACAATGTTTATTGCCTACAGCCTATATATTTTTGTACTTGCAAAATTCGGCATTAAAATTTAAGATTTTTTCAAGGCTCACTAATCGTCATTGCGAGGAGCGAAGCGACGCGGCAATCTTTAGCTTACAAAAACTGGCCATTGCTTAATTCGGCGTTTATTATAGAATATACCTATGAACTGGAAAAAATTCTTTAATCCAACAGTTGGAAAAATTATCTTATTTCTGATACTGATAATTATCTCAACATTATTTTATAAAGACATAACCGAAGGATATGGCGGCTGGCCATTACATTTTTGGCCGATAAAGATTTATGGCGCTGCCGGATTTAAAACGTTTGTAAATACTCCGCCATTTTTAATTCTGAATTTTATGGCTGATATAGTGTTTTGGTATTTAATTTCTTGTGGAGTTATCGCTTTATACAATAAAATCAACAAAAAATAATCCTTCAGTTATTTTTTGCCCTCAATTCAAACTAGACTAGTTTACAGTCACTGACCATTATATAAAGTTGAAAAAAGGAGCTCTCAATATGAAAATAGATTTAGTCGTTACAGGGTATATTATTCATGAAAACAAGGTTTTACTGATTCATCACAAAAAACTCAATTTATGGCTGGCCGTGGGAGGCCATATTGACGAAAACGAAACTCCTGACCAGGCCTTGCTTCGCGAGATTAAAGAAGAGGTTGGAATTGACGTAGAAATCCTAAACGTTAGTAATTTACCAAAGGAAGCAAATGTTAAATATAATCTGGCCACGCCTTTTTATGTAAATGTTCATTCAGTCGGCGACCACGACCATTGTTCACTGTTTTATGTCTGCAGGGCCATAAATTCAGAACAATTAAAAATAAATAATGAATTAAAAAATTTTGGATGGTTTACCAAAGACGATTTAAATAAAGAACATATTCCCGTTAATGTAAAAAACGAATGCTTAAAAGCTTTTGAACTGTATAATAGCTTTTTAAAATAAAACTTTTAAACAACTAATCACAATTTAATCATATTATCTAATAATTAACCAACGTACATATGACGATAAACTATTGGACAGTTTTAATATGCGCCGTACTGGCCATGGTAATTGGAGCAATCTGGTATG
>JACRFM010000052.1 GCA_016234305.1 Candidatus Kerfeldbacteria bacterium | reverse complement strand
GCTCAAGACCGGGCGAATGGAATGCCGCCATGCGCTACTTTAGCGGCTCAACCAATGCCAAATACCGCTTTTACGGCGATAACGTAATGACCTTAGCCGATGGCTACCAGGATGATATTGACCAGTTAAATAAGAAATAATATAGTGCTATACTAAAAATTGTTCGGCTATATACAATAAAACAATTATAATTATGAGCAATCCTGATAAAAATATCCAAAACGAAATGGCCCAAGCCGAATTCAAGCTGTGCCAGGAACAAATAGACAAATACGACGCGGCTTTAGACCACATCAGAACTTGGACTATAACCTTGTGGATAGCCACGCTGGGCTGGTCGTTTCAGACCAAACGCCAGGAAGTGGTGCTGTTAAGCCTGGTGGCGGTAATTATCTTCTGGCTGCTCGATGCTATTAACAAATCATTCCGCGAGGATTATAAAATAAGGCGCAACCAAATAGCTGTGGCCTTAGAGCAACTCTTTAATCAAGGGACTTTACCTGAAGGGTTCTCTTCTCCCCGGCTACCTGCTCACGAAAGGCTGTTTAGCCAAACTTTAAGGGTAATGTTTTATTTCCACACGGCTTTGGTTTACGTTGTTCTCCTGATAATTTCACTGCTACTTTATCTGCAAATTTAAACTGACTAAAAACCGTCCCACTGTACAACGGAACGGTTTTTGGTTACGCAAAATTTAATAACTATTTCTTATCCAAAAAGTCGGCCCAATTTTTAGACTGACGCTCTTTCCACGCGCCGGTTTGATAAGCATAAGCCGCTAGCAAAGGCAAAGTTAAAGTGGCCTCGGCATACACCATTTGCTCGTAAGTAGTTTCCACCTTGCCCCAGGAACTAGCTTCTTTCAAAGTAGAACTGGAACAAGCGCCGTCGCGCACATCCGCCACCGTCAGCTGCACCGCGTATTTGTGCATGGGCACTTCGTGCCCCAAGACTTCAGCCGCCACTACCGTATCCTGGGCAAAATTCTTCGGCACGCCGCCGCCAATCATTAACAAACCGGTTAAGGGCGCGGCCATTTTAATTTTAGTTAATTCCAAAAAATCTTTGACCGAATCAATGGAGACGTGTTTTTCGGGATGATGATACTGATGGTAAACTAAACCAAAGCCGGCCGATGAATCGGAAAAAGCCGGGCAGAAAATCGGCACACCCTGCTCGTAAGCAACCTGCACTAGTGAATCCGGTTTTTTGGCTCCGCCATTTTTCAAGAATTTACCCATCTCCCGGATAAATTCACGAGATGAATATGGTTTAGCTTCCAGACTATCGGCGATTTTATTAACTGCCAAATCACACTCCTTAAGCTCGTCTTCATTAATAAAGGTGTCATAAATACGGTCAATATGCAGGTCGCGCATCATATTATCATCAACAAACGGTGTGCCTTTATAATGCTTAAAACCAAGGGCTTCAAAAAAATCCATATCCACGATGGAAGCGCCTGTAGCCACAATTACATCAACCATGTGATTTTTTACTAAATCAACATAAACCTGCATACAACCAGCCGCGCTGGTTGAACCGGCCAAGGTCAAAATAACCGTCGCCTCTGTGTCTTGCAGCATCATTTTGTAAATTTCCGCCGCCCGCGCCAGGTCGCGCGAGGAAAACGACATTTTACTCATGGCCGGCACTAAATACGACGGGTCAATGCGGGTAAAATCAATGTGTTCAATTGGTTCTTTTAGAAAATCAGCTTGCGTGGGCATAGAAAATTAGAATTACGAATTATGAATGATGAATTAAGAATAATCCATTAAAAATCTTAAAACTTAAATCCTAAATAAATCCCAAAATATAAACTTATTCAGTAATTAACTTAGTGTTTGAATCTTAACATTGAAATTTAACAGATTGGTAATTATTTAGAAATTAGGATTTAGGAATTAGAAATTAACTTTTAGTAGTCCCTCAGCTTGCGCATATCAAAATGCTGCTGAATGCGCTCCAGGGCTTTGGCCTCAATCTGCCGAATGCGTTCGCGCGTTACGCCAAATTCCTGCCCCACTTCCTCCAAAGTATGCGACACGCCGTCGTGCAAACCAAAACGCATTTCCAAAATCTTCTGCTCGCGCGGCGTTAATTCCTGCACAATTGACTTGACGTGGTCCCTGAGCAGCTGCATAGCCGCCACGCGGTCAGGGCTAACAGTTTTAATATCTTCTATAAAATCACCCAAGGTTGAATCTTCATCATCTTCGCCCACTGAAGTTTCCAAGCTGATGGTCTCCTGGGAAATTTTTATAATATGATGGATTTTTTCCACCGGCTCGCCCATTTCCGCGGCAATTTCCTCGGGCAGCGGCTCCCGTCCCAAATCCTGAATTAGTTGACGCTCTACCTGCTGAAAACGATTAATAGTTTCCACCATGTGCACCGGAATACGGATAGTGCGCGACTGGTCGGCCAGCGCGCGCGTAATCGCCTGGCGAATCCACCAAGTGGCATAAGTGGAAAATTTATAACCTTTGCGATAATCAAATTTTTCTACTGCCCGGAACATGCCAATATTACCCTCTTGAATCAAATCAAGCAGCGACAATGATTTACCCGTAAATTTTTTAGCAATTGAAACCACCAAACGTAAGTTAGCTTCAATTAAACGCCGCTTGGCTTCAGCATCGCCTTTTTCTTTGCGTTTAGCCAGTTGAATTTCCTCATCTGGCGTTAGCAGCGGCACTTTGCCAATTTCCCGCAAATACATCTGGATTGAATCAGTGGAAATCTCCGACAGGTCGTAAGGCTTTTTATCAGTCGGGAGTCCGGCTCGTTTGAAAATACTCTCCTTTTTTTCTGCCATCTCCAAAATACTACCTTCGGTTTCCAGAGCTTGTACGCCCTGCTTATCAAGTTCGTCTAAAAATTCATCGTACTGGCCAATATATTCCTCCACTTCGGGAAAAACCGACAAGACTTCCTCCTCAGTCACAAAACCGCGCGTGCGGCCTTTTTTAATTAAATTAGCCACTTCAGATTTCAACGGTTCAGCCGCGGCTAATTTACCATCTCGGGCGAGTCTGCTTTTTTTGCTAACGACTGACTTTTTGCCAGTCCCAGGCAGTTTAATTTTTTTCTTGGTCTTAAGTTTAATCTTAATCACCCTTTTTACCTTAACTGGTTTGGTTTTTTTCTTAGGGCGCCTAATTTTCACTTTAGAAATCGCTTTTTTTCTTGCCATAATAATTAACTTTGCAAACTGGATAATTGCTGGCTAATTTCATTAAAACGAGCCAACAGACTCTGCAGTTCAGCCGCGCTGCCTTGCTTTTCCGCCTCGCGAATAGCCGCGCTTAGCTGTTTTAATTCCTGACTAAAATAATTTTGCTTAATTTGCTGAAGCAAGACCTGGCCTTCTTTAACCGCTTCATCCTCGGGCAAATCGGCCAAATCCCCTTCTACCCGCAAGCTTAGAACGTCAAGCAGGCGAAGCATTTCTGCTTCAACTTGCAGTTCTTGGCGGAATTCATCAATTTCAAAATCTTGAACTTTATTATAATAAATTAACCAGCGTCTGTAAAGTTCACTAAGCTCCGGAGCGCCCAACATTTCAGCGGGCAAATCAGTCATAATACCTGACAAACCATCAGTATAACGCAGCAACAAAGCTAACAACCTTTCCGCAATCAGCCGCTGCCGGTCAACCACAACCGGAACGGCTGGCGTCACAATCGATTCTTTTTTAAACGAACTAGCTTGCGCGCCAAATCGTTGACGCAGAGCTAACTCATCAACTCCTATTTCTTGGGCCAACTTTTTTAAGTAATAATCCTGTTCTACCGGGTCGGGTAATTTGGCAATAGCTCTCAGCAGACTGGCGGCAGCGGTTTTTTTGCCTTCGCGCGTACTCGCATCTACTTGTTTTAAAACCGTCATAAAAGCATGGTCAACTATGGGCAAAGCCTGAGTTACGGCCGTCTGCCAAGCTACTTGGTCTTGCTTAGCGCATTCATCCGGGTCTTTGCCAAAAGGTAAGGCTATGACCTTAACTTCCATTTCCGCAGTTAAAGCTAAATCAATTCCCCGCTCAGCCGCGCTTTTACCGGCCAAGTCGGCATCAAAGGCAACTCGCACTTCGCTCGTATAGCGCTTAATAAGTTTAATCTGCTCCAGGGTCAGAGCCGTACCTGAAGTGGCGGCCACATTACGAACACCGGCTTGCCACGAGCCAATCACATCCATATAGCCTTCCACCAAAACGGCAAAACCGGCTTCTTTAATATAAGCCTTGGCTCTGTCTAAGTTGTAAACTATTAAGCTTTTATTATAAACCGGGCCTTGGGGTGAATTAATATATTTAGCTTCTTTGGCTTCTTTGTCTAAAACCCGGCCGCCAAATCCGACCACCCGTCCCTGCACATCGGTTATGGGAAACATTAAACGTTCACGAAATCTGTCATACACGCCCGGACCCCGTTCACTTTTAACCGCCACCCCGGCAGCTACCAGTTCAGCCACGGAAAACTTTTGACTGCGCAAATAATTGCTTAATTTATCCCATTCTGCCGGCGCGTACCCCAAACCAAAAGTCTTTAAACTGTCAGCCGTGATTTGCCGCTGAACTAAATAATCGCGTACTGCCTGAGCCGGTGCTGAACCGGCGAGCTGCTCATTGTAAAATTTTTGCGCTTGTTCCAGTAAATTAAGTAAACGCAGCCGCTGATTAGGTTCGCCGCCCGGAGTTTTATCCAAAGTAACTTGGGCGCGGCGCGCCAGCATTTCCAACACCTCAGGAAATTCCAAACCTTCCAAGCGCTCAATAAATTCAAAAATATCGCCGCCGCTGTTGCAGCCAAAACAGTACCACATTTGCCGCTCTTTAGAGACCACAAAAGACGGTGTCTTTTCCTGATGAAACGGACACAAGCCCTTCCAGTTTTGCCCGGCTTGTTTTAAGCGCACATACTCGCCGATTACTTCCACAACATCAAGCCGTGATTTAATTTGTTGAATTACTTCAGGTGAGGCCATAACTCAATTAGACTGCTTGACTTATTAAAATAATAACCAGAATCCCTAAACTATTCAGAACCAGAGTCAACAGCAAAAACAAATTGGTTTTTATATGCGATAAACCCATCAGCCCCAAGCCAACTTCATCTGGAAACGGCGAAGCTATAATTAACGCTCCCAACACAAACGACAACCAGCCAAAATAAGGCAGACTCAACAACTTTTTTAATCTGTCACCGCCTAAACGCATAAGAAACGGGGTCAATTCATAAAAAACCCGGTCTTTAAAATAACGAAAAACAAAATAATCCCCCATCATTGCACCTAATCCCGCAATAACGGCTGCTAAATAAGGATTAAGATTCTGCCCCAAATGAAACAATATTACCGCCGCCGGTGCCACCGTGAAAGTGGATATAAAAAATACACCGGCCATAAAAATCCCTAGGTAACCCAAAGTCGTCAGTTGATTTAAAAAATACCCAAACCAGTCGGTGCGCGTTATAAGCCACAACAACAGCAAAGTTACAACCAGCCAAAAACTATTGCGGTATTTCCATTCCTTATAGTTAACCAATTGTTTAATAAGGTTCACAATGAATTTAATTATATATCACTCTCAAGTGTACCCTTGGTGACAACGTGCGCTTATATTAGATATCTCTTCTTCATAAGTATTGTAAAGGGTTTATGAAGCTTAGTCTATCTAAGATACCCAAACCACAGGACTGCCATCAGACAATTTTAATTTCAATAGAACCATGCCCGATTTTTTTATACTTTTCGGGGAATTTATCAAGCTCAAATTCTATGGCCGTTAAACTATCAATACCCAGGCCATAGCGCGCCCGAGCTTGTTTCATTTCTTGAACCAGCACTGCCTGACTATTTCTTTGAGTATAATGCGGCTCGATAATAGTATGCTTTAAAATCCCAAGGCCCTTAAGCAGCCGACGCGGACCGTCGCGGCGGCCTGACCTAAAATATGTTCCCAAAACCATGGCGCCGGCTGACTCGCCAATAATATTGGCAGCATTTTTAATCAATCTTAACAGCCGCGGATTGGCTTTTATTTTCTTAATCAGATTAACATGTTTGCTCCCGCCACTTATAAAAATTAACGGGGAACGCGCTTTAGCAATATCAACTTTATTTTTAGCATTAAGATATTCTACTTCTGGCAAATGAACGTACCGATGATACCAATCGCCGCTCCACTCTGCCTCAGTGGCGTGAATGCGGGCAAAAGGAATATGAAGAATTTGCTTCACTCCTAACCGCCTGATAACTCTTTGAATGAGTTTCAATTCCAACGCCGCTTGACCCAGCTCGGCGCCGCCAAACAAAATTACTTTCATTGATCTGTTGTATTTACTTAAATTCGCTAAAAGTAACTACCGTGATGTTATCCAAGTTGTGGCCGTAGTGTTTAAAAACTTCCCGCGCATCGCCGTCGAATCTTTTCTCCCAGTCAAGACCGAGCTGGTTACAGACATTTTTCAGAGATTCCACCGACAGCCCCT
>JACRFM010000054.1 GCA_016234305.1 Candidatus Kerfeldbacteria bacterium | reverse complement strand
TTCAATGGTGTTAAGAAACATTTTGATTTACATCTTAAAGAGTGCGAATGGCGGTACGGTCGGAAACTTGCTACCCTACAAACAGACCTGTGGATTATCTATAAAAACTACTTAAAACATTAAATCATCTAGTCTAGAGCCAACTATATTATAGTTTAACATCTAATAATAGCGCTAAACAAGCAGCGTGTCAATGGCTGAATAAAACCCCAGGCTCTCTTTTTCGCTTTGTATCAATGTGTTAATACGCTAATACAAAAGAAAAATAAGTATTGCCTGGTCTACCCCGCTTGCGCAAAGGCGGACACGGAAAATAACAAATGAAGCGCTCCTAGAGTTTATGGAACACCACGTTGGGTATTCCACCGTGGCATTCAAGACTTCAACTTTTTCGGCTGTCGAAGCGCGGAACCCCATACCGTCCCGCTTAGCGGGACTGGTGTGTGGGTAAATCCTACAATACCAGCCACCAGAATAAAACCGCCAGACCAATACGATACCAGCCAAAAGCGGTAAAATCGTGCTTTTTAATAAATTGCAATAAAAATTTTATAGCGGCCAGCGCCACTACCAAAGCGGTTAAAAAACCCACTAACAGTAATTTCCAGTCATTCACTGATATTTGGTCTAAACTTTTTAACAAATCAAACGCCGCTGCCGCCGCCATGGTTGGCACAGCCAGTAAAAAAGAAAATTCCACAACCACGCGCCGTTTTAAACCTAGCGCCAAACCGGCAATAATCGTGGCGGCGGCGCGCGATACTCCCGGCACTATGGCCACGGCCTGGCAAAGGCCAATTATAAAAGCCTGGCGATAAGATATGTTAACTATCTCGGCCACGGTATTCACAGGTTCGCGGTCAACCCCCACACCACCAGTGGTGTGGGGGTGAATATATTCGAAAATTATCAAGCCCGCGCCACCGAGCAATAAGGCCCCTAGCACCACCGCTGAATTACCCAGCAAATAGGTCTTGACTAAATGATAAAAAACCAGCCCAATGACCGCGGTTGGCAAAAAAGCTACCAGCAAACGCTTAATGACTTCCCAGTTAAATAACCACTGACGCGCGTACAAAACTATGACAGCTCCAATCGCCCCCAGTTGAATAAAGATGGTAAAGGTTTTTACAAAACCGGTTTCCGCCACCCCTAGTAGCTGATTTGTCAAAATCATATGGCCAGTGGAAGAAATCGGCAAAAATTCAGTAACCCCCTCCACTATGCCTAAGATAATAGTTTGCCATAAATCCATAAACCCATTATACCCGAATATATACTTTTTCACTAAAAAACAAGGCTCAACAAGTGTCACCTTTAGGTGTTAACTGCACACGGACTGGACAATTTTTAAAAACCATGTTAGTATACTCTCTAAAAATCAAAACAATTCTTAAACTAAATCCGGAAGACAAAATGAGCAACTTAACAAAAACAGGCCAATCAATCAAATTCATTATTAAACATTTAAGGGCCAAGTTTGGTCATCAAGCTCCACGACTTTTTCTACCTTCTTTGCATCATGCCTTAGACGGCTATTTAATCGGACACATTCCGGCTAATGTGTTTGAAATCAGACCGCCCATGAAAGGTCTTATTAGTCTGACCATTGCTCAAATATCAAAGTCATCAAGTTACTACTTGTTTGTAAATAACTCTGAAGAAAAAACAACTTTAAACGAAAATTTTGTCAAAACCGGACTTAAAACTAACATTAGAACTATCCACCCCCACAAAATGCTAAGGGATAACAAACTGACAACGCCGGATTTGGTAATTATCAATGGCGTGACCAACAAAACCTTTAACGACGACATTAGTCTGTTAGATGAACTGCTTAACAAAATTAAAGAACATTACCAAACAATCGGCGTATTTATAGTATTATCACCCGAACTATCGGCGACTAATTGGTATACAATGGTCAGTTTCATGGAAAATAATTCCAAACCATTCACTTACATCACTGAAAAGGTACTGGCTGGAAAATTAAATATAATTAAAAGAAAACAATAAATAATAAAAAAGCGGACCTTACATCCGCTTTTTTATTTCTCTGCTCCCATGCTCTAGAGCATGGGAGCAGGGAGAAGCATACAAATTAAGCCTTATGGCTGCTTTTTCTTATCCAGCTTATCCAGGCCGATTATTTTTACACCATAATAAACCACCAACGCGATAATTATAAAATCTATGGCCGTAGCTATAAAATCGCCATACATCAATTTGGCTGAACCCAGTTGCCAGTAATTGTCTTTTAAACCGCCAGCCGCGCCCAAAATAAGGCCGACTAAAGGATTGACCACATCACCGACCAAGGCGGCAACGACTTTGGAAACAGCGCCGCCTAAAATAAAACCAACCGCCAGGCCGACTACTCCTTGTTCGCGAATAAAATCAAAAAACCCTTTGATCATAATAATATTATTAATTACAAATATTTTGTTATGAATTCATCTTTTTCGCCCGCCTGCTGCCCGTCCGAAACCGAAAGGCGAAGGCGGGGAAACCACAGAGCGTTTTTTCAGGCAGCGGGGCTTCAAATTTGGTGGTGGGTGGGTCAAGAATAATTTTTCAAATATTCTTTTATCCTTTCACGATCTTCGTTTTCTTTTTCTCCCTTAAAATATATCTCAATAAAATCGACTTTTAGGCTAACACAATGAAAAGCGTAAATAATTCGGAGCGATGAGCCTTTTAAATAACGGCAAAACAAACGCGCTTTGACAACGGCGCATTGTTCGTTTCGCATAATAATATTGAAATGTTTGCTATTTCCCAGCGGCGCGACATCAACAACACGCTTGAATTCTTCCAAGTCGTCGGGCAATGATTTGTATTTTTTTGAAAACCACTTAACTTCCTTGGAAAATTCCGGCAGTTCGTTATAGTTCGTCTTCATAATTTCTTACGGAATAATGTTCATCACGATAAAAAACACTTTCGTAAGAAAGCGGTTTGCCGTCTTCCGCTGTTTTCCAAGGAATGTCCTCGTGGGAATAATTTTCCATCTCTTTGGCGTTTTTATCAGCCAGCCGCGCCAAAACATCATCAATATGTTCTATTTCGCGGCCGGACAAAACATCAAGATTTGGCCGTCTGACCGCTAAATATTTCCTTTGCGGATAATTAAAATACTTTCCTTCAACCTTGACAACCTCGCCGCCCTGAATCATATCGTCAACAACGGCTTTAAATTCAACGGGGGTGGGACCATAATGATTTTTAATGTAAGTCGCGCCGACTAATTGTTC
>JACRFM010000051.1 GCA_016234305.1 Candidatus Kerfeldbacteria bacterium | reverse complement strand
ATTACCTCCCATTCCTTATCAGTCAAATCCGAGGGCAGACGTCTGAAATTTTGTTTTGGCATAAGAGTAGAAATTAATTTGTCTTTATTTCCACCCTTATTATACAACAAAATTTAGTTAGTTTTTAGATGACCTCAATAAATAATTACTAAAGATTAAATTAATTACGTTTGACTTTTTATAGCCACCAAGTTTTTATAAATAAGATAACTATAAACGCCAAACAAAGGACCGATTAAAAAGTTTATTATCTGCACCACGCCGCCCCAAATCACGCTATAAACTGAACTCGGGGGCAGTACCAAATTAGGCACTGACAAAATCAAGGCCACCACCCCATAAATCAGTCCCAGCAAAACAAACCGCCCCAAAACGCCCCACCAATAGCCCGTGACCAGCTCTTGACTGCGTTTAAGCGCCGCCTTTGAACCAATACCCTCAAACAAAAGCACCATGGTGCCGAAAGTATAATAAATACTAAAAACCACGCCGGGAATAATGAACAATAATGTCCACAGCAACACTAACAACGCATTTAATAAAGTTACACCCAAAAAACGCCAAAAATAATTTTTGGTATTGTTAAATATCTCTTGGGCCGGCACATTCTCACTTTTTTCAAAATAAAGCATCAGGCCGATTTGGGTACGGACAGCATAATAAATAAAACCTAAAAAAGTTATTACCCCTAAGACAATCAAAACACTGACGAGCGGCAGCTTTAAATTGGCCTCAGTCACCAGCTTGCTGGTCAAGGCGATTAAAGCGAGTACGGCCAAGAACGGCGCGACGCCAATTAAACCGCGCCAGTAAATTTCCAAAAATCTCTTAAATTTATCTTTATAAATTTGCCAGGCGTGCGCTAGTAAATCAGTGGCGGCGGGTAAACGCGCCGCTAGCGGCGCCGAAGTCTGCTCCATAAATTACGTATCTTAATAATTAAAGCCTATCCTATTATATAACTTCTGAAAGTAATTTAAAACCCCTCAACTAATCACCTAGCCAGAGGTTTTAATATTAGACAAACTAACTATTCGCTGCGCTTAGTCTCGCAATTGCACTCGCAGCCAGGCTGGCAAGTGCAGCAGTGAACGCAAACTTCCGGCTGGCAAGTGCATTTGGTAGCCTCAGTTAAGGGCAGGCCGCAGGCGCAATTAGCTTCACTCATAATATTAAGCGGCTAATGATTAATTTAAAGAATGAAGCCTCCACGGGCTCATCCAGCCTTCGTCCCGATGTACATCGGGACTACTGGCGGAGTAGGCCGCCCGAGGTAGCCTTCATTTCTTCGGCGCCCATCCGCCTGCGTCCTCCTTAGGAGGACGCAGGCGGATAAATTTTTCTAATTTTAACTGGCAAATTTTTTCAGCTAGACAAAAATTATTCCAACAAGGCTCCGCCATCAACTACTATTTGCGAACCAGTCATATAACTGGACATATTGGAAGCTAAAAATAAAACCACCTTGCCAATTTCATCCGGCTCGCCCATGCGGCCCATCGGTACTTTAAAATTTTCCACTGTCTGCGCTCCGGCCGCTACGCCCATGGCCTTAGCCACGCCCGGCGTGGTTACGCCGCCCGGCGCAATGGCATTGACCCAAATTTTATGGGGCGCGAGTTCCAAAGCGACGTTCTTGGTAAAACCCCAAACCCCATGCTTGGAAGCGTCATAGTGCGCCAAGCCCACAGCCGAAGGATGCAACGCATCTATGGAAGTTATATTAATAATCTTGCCGCCGCGGCCCTGATTAATCATTTGCTGCGAAACTTTTTTAATGGTTAAAAATACTCCGCGCAGATTTACGTTAATGACTTTCATAAAAACCTCCTCAGTCATTTGCGCCAGTGGCACAAACGGATAAATACCGGCGTTATTCACTAAAATATCCACCCCGCCAAAATGCTTGACCACCGCGCTGACCAAATTATCCACCGACTGACTGTCGCTAACATCAGCCACGACAGACAAAGCGCTATTCTGTCGCCTAGCGTTTAATTCATCAACTGTCTTACCAGCTACCGATTCATCAATATCAACTACGACTACCCTGGCGCCGGCTTCATGGAGACGGTCCACAATACCGCGGCCAATGCCTTGCGCGCCGCCGGTGACAATAGCCACTTTACCAGACAAATCCATTAATTGAGAAATACTTAATCTATCTGTCATATAAATTGTTTTATAAATTCAGTCAATAATATTATAGCACTGTTCAACTAAGCCACCAATGACATAACTAACCCTAGTATTGATTCAATACTCAATGGTCTTTTTTAAAACGTTAGTCAGCCAGAGCACCCCCCGCCTTCATAGCTTCTTAATCAAAATAAGGCAAATGCCACCAATCATAAGGGTTAATGTAGCGGAGTTTTTTATCTAAAACTAATATCAGTGCCATGTCCTCAGCTGACAAAACAAAATCAAAAATATCTATGTTGCTTTTTAACCTATCAGCCTTAACACTCTTAGGTATAACTATAGTCTGGCGCTGCACTGCCCAATGCAGCAGCACTTGCGCCGGCGTTTTCTGATGGTTTTGCGCGATGGTCCTGATAGTTTTATCTTGCAGCAAAATCGGCTCCTTACCGCCAGCCTTAAAATTACCAGGTGAACCCAGGGGCGAATAAGCTGTGACGGCTATCCCCTGCGCCTGACAAAATTCCACCAAGCGAGACTGCGCATTATAAGGATGAAGTTCAATTTGATTAACCGCCGGCTTAAGGCGGGCGTAAGAGAGCAAATCAAGCAGCATGGCGCCGGTGAAATTGGCCACGCCAATGGCCTTGACCAAGCCAGAGCTGGCCAATTTTTCCATAGCTTCCCAAGTCTCCCGGATGGACACCTGAGCCGTTATCAAAACTTTGTTTTTATCCAGCGGCTCACTATTTAAATTAGCCAGTACCGCTACTCCCCAATGCATTAAATACAAATCCAAATAATCAAGCCCTAAATCGCGCAAACTGTTCTGACAAGCTGGTTTAACATCCTGAGGAGCGTGCGCCGTATTCCACAATTTACTGGTTACAAAAACCTCTTCGCGCCTTAATTGACCGCCGCTAAAAACCTTTTTAAAAACTTGTCCGATTTCCTTTTCATTATTATAAATATGAGCGCAATCTATCTGCCGGTAACCGCACTCCAGTAAAGCGCAAGTGACTGCCGGACCGACTTCGGCCGCTGACGCTCTCCAAGTACCGAGGCCAATAATCGGCATCAACGCGCCGGTGTTCAAAGTAATCTGAGTGGGCTGCGTCATATTATGATAATAGCAAAAAACCGCTTGCTAAGCGATTGGGTACAAGTTAAACAATAAACTCGGAAGATTCCATAGCAAGTGGATATATCAATATTTTCCTGACCGCACCTAAACTAAGCCTTTGGCACAACGCTTCATACAAATTAAATATTCAACATTTTACTACTTTCTTATTTAGGCAAATAGGAAACTATCAAAAATAACAAATCTTATTATATTTAGTACTTATTGATTTTTTTCTAAACTAACACAAAAGGGGAAATCTACCGGAAAAAATCCGCTGAATTTTTCATGGCAGGCTTTGTGGAACGACCTATCCGCCGTAGTCCGCGGCGTAAGCTGGGATGTTAGAACCAGGATTATGAAATGTATGGTGGCAGCCTAAGTGTCTTACCTTGTCATTTCTAGATCCAATACGCATCTTATTGACAAAAAGGACAAAGTTGAACTAAGATATTAAAATTACAATTCACTAAAACAAAACAATCAAAAAGAGGTAAATCATGGAAAAACAGCTCTTTCTAATTAGTAGCTCACGTTCCGAGGGTAGTGGATACCTTGAGCACTGTAGCGGGGCTTTACAAAAGTTTCTTGGGCCAATGGCTGCCGATGAATTGGTTATCTTCATCCCCTACGCACTGAAGGACCATGATGGCTATGGCAAAAAAGCTGCAGATGCATTCACCGCCATGGGGTATAATCTGGTGTCTGCCCATACCCTGCAGAACTCATCACATAATCTGCTGCACAACCCAAGGGTAAAAGCCGTTTTTGTTGGCGGCGGGAATACCTTCCGACTCTTGAGGGAACTCGAAACAAGGCACCTGCTTGGTGCCATAAAAAATTATGCGCAAAGTGGAGGAAAGTACATAGGCTCCAACGCTGGTTCTAACATGGCGTGCCCGAGCATCAAAACCACAAACGATATGCCCATAGTACAGCCGTTAAAGTTTGATGCTCTAGAACTGGTTGACTTCCAGATCAATCCACATTTCGTCCCAGGTAATCTGGTCCCAGGACATATGGGAGAAACCAGGGAAACACGGATTAATGAGTTTCACGAAGAAAATGACACGCCGGTCATTGGCTTAACAGAAACCAACTGGATTACGGTCGATGGGAAGGAAGCTACGCTGCACGGAAAAAAGGACGCATTCATCTTCGAGCGCAACAAAGAGCTAAGGATGTGGCAGCCGGAAACTGTGCTGCAACTATAAGAACTATCTGACTACAAACATAAATGGAGTTTTGGAAAAACAAAACTCCATTTTTTATTATCACTGCCAACCAAAAACCGTCCAAATGTGGACAGTTTCAAATTCAGGGGCTAGTGGAGAATGTTAGAACTCCGACTAAACAGTATCAGATTTAGTTTATTTGATAAATTAGTCCAAACGACGGATGGCCCTGGTTTCAAAGTCTATGACTAACGCCTCCCCACGATCTAATTGGGCTTTGGGAAGTTTTTGGCCAGCAAATACATAGGTAAAGATAAACTGCGGGAGTGTCTCAATATATTCTCTTGAAACAACTGTAACTACCACATCATAATGTTGACCAACTGAGGTAATGATATTAAGGGCTGCGGCCGGATCGGCCAGTCGGCCATCTTCTTCGGCTGCATAAAGCTCGGAGTATTTCTCTACGGATGAGGCCTTAAGAAATTTAGCGAGTATTTCAGCACTTTCAATGGCGCGTGGTATTTCGGCCGAGATGATGCGAAAGGTTAAACCTTGAAGCACAGCTTTTAATCTTTCGGCGGTCAAATACATAACCCCTACTCCTTCTTCGCTAAGGTGCTGAGCTCGCCATTGTCCGTACCTCACTAATATAAGCTTCTTCATGATAATATTCTATCACAGTTCCAATTACCACCCTACTTGAAACGTAATGTACTCCGTCTCTTTTTTATCCAAAAAACCACTCTCATCAGGTGGTTTTAAAATGCTGGCAGGGGCTGGCGGTGCCCCGTCAAACGGGGCAGGCCTGCCCGCCGTAGCCTTCTTGACCGACGAAGCCTTGGTGAAGTTGGTGGCGTAGGCGGGGATGTTAGAACCAGGATTGTGGCGGACTGTATGGCTGTTATCTAAACATTACTAAAAAGTGTTTTCTGCTTCAGCTTCATAAAATTGATGACTTGCTCTTTTTCAATTATCATATAGTCCGAGGCTGCCTTAGTAAGTCCGTATGAGATAGAATATGGATCTTTGTCTTTATTTTGTTCCTCTAGAGATTTTAAACTGTTCTGGGGTGGGTATTCTTTTGACACCAATATACACTACCTTTTTCCCAAAAGACTTCACCTCTTTCACAGCTGGTATAAGGTCAGAATCAGAACTAAGAAGATATGCTACGTCGTATTTTTTTTCACGAGCAAATCTAATCATTTCTACAGCTATTTGAACATCAACACCCTTCTCATGATATTTACCTCCAGGATTGGGGTCCCGTAAAAGCTTGCCATATTTAGTAAAAATACTTTCTTGCTGAAGGTATCCAGCCAACCGCTGTTGATCAGCATACATTTGTTCAGATTTTATAATGTCGGCCTTGCTCCCATTATTTAATCTTTTAACCTGCCCGACGTAGTAACGAATTTCTTGTAATTCTGTATCTCCTTTGATGGAATTACAAAAACCCTTAAAATCAAAATCAATTGTTCCAAATTCACTACCATCTTTCCGTAAATAAAAACCAGCAACACTCTTAATACGGTGGTAGAGATTACTACCATCAATAAAAACGAAAGATTTTGCCATGTGATTATTATAAAACTAAAAACCGCCATCCGACAAGCAAAGCTTGCCAGAGGGCGGTGGGTTTAGTTTAGTAATTACTAACCGATGTCTAATCAGTAACTCAATATCCCTATACAATTACTGTATTTCTGTATACTCTTACCTCTACATATATACTACGTAAAACTTGGAAAGTCAACTACTATTCTGTGGATATTAACAAAATATCCCTTAGTTTAGCGGTTTTTATTTACCATCTTTTGCTCAAAATGCGATCCAAAAGCTAACCTAGCGAAGCCGATGATATTCTCTGTTAGCAGATTAGTTGCCTATCTCGCGCCCTTCGATTCCTACCCAACTCTAACAATGAAAAATCCACCGGAAAAAATCCGCTGAATTTTTCATGGCAGGGGCGGTAGGAATCGAACCCACGTTATCGGTTTTGGAGACCGAAGTCCTACCACTGAACGACGCCCCCATAATGAGCGGATTTTAATAAACTACTTAGTTTCCTTATGCAAAGTATGCTTTTTGCACCATTCGCAATGTTTTTTGGTTTCCAACCTGGTTTTCACTTTTTTCTTATTGCGAAAAGTATGGTAGTTAATGCGGTGACATTCGCTGCACTCTAATTTTATGAGATTATCTTGGGACATAAGACAAAATTTCTAATTACTAATTTTAAATTTTTAATAAATTATTAAATTCGCTGGAGCCACCTCTCTGATTTGAACCCCATAGGACTCACTAAAGCTCGCCTACGGGGCAAGCCGCGGACCTACGGTTTATCCCGAACAACAATGCCTAAGGGTGGAGCCGATGGTCGGACTCGAACCGACGACCGACGGTTTACAAAACCGTTGCTCTACCAGCTGAGCTACATCGGCAAGTATTAAGTTTATGACCCTACGGGTCACCACCCGCAGGGTGGCAAAACCGTTGCTCTACCGCTGAGCTAAGGTGGCATTGCATACGGGACTGGCGCAAAACTATTGCTCTACCAACTTAAGCTACATCGGCCAAAAAAATAAATTTTAAGGTTTCAGCCCGCGAATTAAATGCTCTTTCTTCTCTCGCCGCCATTTTTTAATTTGCACTTCTCTGTGTCGCGCGTCTAAATAAGTAGCGTACAATTCACTATATACTATACGACCCCCGCCATGAAACTTAGTAAACTTAGTGCCATCACCATCCTTATGACGAGTTTCTCGTGCTACCAGATTATTCGTTATGCCAGTGTAGAGCGAACTATCGGCACAACGCATAATATACACATAGTGTGGCATAAGACTATGATGTTAATCGGTCGACCCCTCGACCGGCTCGGGGCATTCGACTCGCTTTGTTCACCATGAGCGAGCCCGAGTTTATCGAGGGCGAGTCGAATGGTGGGTGGGGCAGGATTCGAACCTGCGAAGCCCGGAGGCAACTGATTTACAGTCAGTCTCGTTTGACCACTTCGATACCCACCCATGTTTATTAAACTATATTAACTTTTTAAATGCCTCTCCAGACTTATATGATTTAATTTGCAATTCCCTTTTATAAGCCTCTGGTTTTGGATTGAACTCTTCTGTATACATCACTCGCCAAGGAATTCCATTTTGGGTTGATCTGACTAAACCTCTATTATGTCTCAATAACCTTTGTCCTAAATTTTTTGTATGGCCAATATAATATTTCTGGTTTGATTCGTTTTTTAATATATAAGTAATAAACATAATCCTAGGAGATTTATACCGCCGCTGGCGGCACCCTGCCTTAAAGGCAGTGGCAGTCAGTCTCAGCTTGTCCCGCCAACGGCGGATTTGACCACTTCGATACCCACCCTTAAAACGTAATTTTGAGCCCTAAAGAACATTATAATAATCAGTCATAGGGTTCGACTCCGAGTTTTAAGAGAACTTTCTGGCGCTCGCCTACGGGGCAAGCCGCTTACTATTACTTTAGGAGTTGTGGCATTTACCCCGCCACCCTGGAGCCGATGCCTCGATGTACATCGGGGGCCTTTGCCCTGTACCGACCCGCACCGCGGGTCTGGTTCGGGGTACTCCTTACCCCCGAAGTAGGCACTTCGTACCACTACGGGGCAGGCATGGAGTTATTTTTATCCGCCGTCTGGAGCCGTTGGCCGGAATTGAACCGGCGACCTACTCCTTACCATGGAGTTGCTCTACCAGCTGAGCTACAACGGCCTAAGACGGCGGATAAAAGTTGCTCCTGGCCCGGTAGTGAATGAGCTTTAGCGAATTCTATTACTCAAGGTAACCTCAGCCAAAGGCTGATCCGCCTCTGGCGGAAGCTGAGCTACATCGGCACAAGGGTGGCGGGGCCACTGAGCTACAACGGCTTAAAACTTAGCAAGGTGAATTACTTTTTTCTGCCTTTAATTGTTAAACCAAAACTACTGACCTTATTAATAGGAAATACTTTTTTGGGTTTTAATTTTTGCGCTAATTCGCGAATGGTGCGAGCAAACCCGGCAATCTTCTGATTATCCGGGTTGGCCTCTTTAAGCACGTCTAGGGCTGCTTGAGCCTCAATTGGTTGCCCATTCACTATACTTAGTTCTATATAAAAGTCAAGTATCTTAGGGTTATTTGGTTCCAATTTGCGCGCCTCATCTAAATGCCGCAAAGCCTCAGCCGTGTTACCTAATTGATTATATATCTGCGCCAGTTCTAAGTGGGGCTGAATCGCATTGATGACTGTTAAACTACTCAAATATTGACTCTTGGCTTCATCCAATAAACCCTGACCGCTGGCTACCCTGGCTAACCCCAAACTTGATTCTCTAACTTCGCCTTTATTGGCCAAATACTCATAAACCTCACGCGCCTCTTCATAGTCGCGCTGGTCTAAATAAATTTCCGCCAAACCCTCATAAGCATCCAATCTACCGGGATGCTGGCTGATAAATTGCAAATAAATATTCTCGGCTTCTTTGAGTTTACCACCAGCGCGCAGACTTTGGGCTTTGGCTAGGGCGGCAGCGGCTAATTTTTCCGGAGCGGTCTGAACAGCTATCTTTTGTTCAATTGACTTTTCCCATCTGTCGGCTTGGCTGTAAAACCAAGCAAAAATTTTTCTCTCCCAAAAAATCAGCGGACTTAAATATTTTTTTAGCTTTTTACTCCAGGTGGTTAATTTTCTTTTTAAGCGCGCGTCTACCAATTCATGCTTAACTTGCTGTTGTTTAAGATTATCAACCTGACTGACATCTATCACTTTCAAAATCGGCAACTTGTGCAACAACAAACCAACCAAACCCAAAAAAGCCAAGGTAAAAAACACAAGTAAGATACCATCCAACATAAAATGAAATCAACTTAGGCCACTTGACGCAACAATTTAATAAAACCGGCGGCCTGAAGACTGGCTCCGCCCACCAACGCGCCATTTAACCTACCTTGGTTAAGGCAAGTTTTAATATTAGTGTCATCCACGCTGCCGCCATAAATAATCCGGACTTGGCGGCTAACTGTTTCACTTGGCCACATCTGCCTCAAGCCTTGTTCTATAACTTCAGCCGCTTGCAGCATATCACTCTGACTAACCGCCTTGCCCGAACCAATCGCCCAAACCGGCTCATAAGCTATTACTAAATTCTGCTGGCCAGTCAGGCTAAAACCGGCTAAATCACGACTTAACTGCTGATGCAAAACAGCATCACGTTGTCCGGCCTGACGCTGCGCATAAGTTTCTCCTAAGCATAATACCGGCGTCAAATTATACTGCAGGGCGGCCATAACTTTATGCCGGATCATATCATCGGTCTCTTTTAAATACTGGCGCCTTTCCGAATGACCGACAATAACATACTTAACCCCAAGTTCGCTTAAAATCTCGGCTGATACTTCACCGGTATAAGGCCCATGTCCTTTCCAAAAAACATCCTGGGCGCCCAAATAAATATTGGCCGGTTTTTTTAATAGCGTGCCCACTGCCGACAAGGCCGGGAAAGTCGGACAAAGGACTAAACTAAAATCTAAAAACTTGCCTAAATTACTCACACCTTTAAGTAAAGCCTTGGTTAAGGCAAGGGTCTGCTTAACAGACAGGCTCATTTTCCAGTTAGCTATCAGCAAATTGCTTGGCTTCGTCATCTTCATACAATTTTAATAATAACTCAGCTTTATAAGGAAAGCCAGTCAGCTAAAATTTTGGCGTCATGACTCCTGTCGGCCGGAGAAGCAGCGCCCAATAGAACCATTAAATAGGTTCCGCCTGACCGTAGCTTAATAATTTGAGCTAAATTGTAACCAACCTCATTTAAATGGCCGGTCTTACTGGCCAAAATTTTAAAATCGGTAGTTTGTCTAAACAACTCATTGGTATTTGTTAAATTATAAACTGTACCGGGCTGACTCTTAATAGTAACTGCCCCTAAATCAGATAATTTTCTAGCTAAATTATCCTGCCAAACCGCCCTAGCTAAGCCGGCTACTTCAATAGCGGTACCGAGGTTGGCTGGATTAAGTCCGGTAGGTTCAAGTATTCTGGTATCAGCTAAACCCAATTTACCAGTTTCCTGATTAACGGCCTGAATAAAATCGTGGCCGGTTAATTTCACTCCACCCGCCAGAGCCAAAACGGCATCATTAGCCGAAGCCACTAAAGTGGCGGCGAGCAAATCTACTTCCCTAAAACTTTCCGGACGCCGCAAACCTATCTGGCTAACGGCATCATCTTCGCTTAGATAAGGTGCCAGCCGGTTACCCAGTGATATCGGCTCGGCCAAAATAATATTTTCCGGATTTAAGCCCTGGTCTAAGACTAATTTAACAGTCATTAATTTGGTTAAACTGGCCAGTGGCAAAATTCGGCGCGGTTCCTTGGCACCCAAAATTCGGCCCGACGGCAGACTAACCACCACCGCCGACCGGCTGCGCAAGGCCAAACCATCAAGCGAGGTTACTTCAAACCAATTTGAATACTTTACTTCAGTTAAAGTAGACAAATAAGGCGCCAAGCCTTGTTCATTGACTGTTAATTTACCCAGTCCAAACGGTACTAATAAAAAAACCACCGCTAAACAACCGCCACTAACCAGACTAGTTCGTGGGATTTTGAGTTTGTTTAATGGCTTGCTGAATAATTTCATGGCTCGATAAAGTTTCATAATTAGGCAATTCGCGGACAGTGTTGATACCTAAAAACCGCAAACAATCGGTAGTCAGTTGGTAGCGGGGATTAATCGTGCCCTCGCCCAGTTCTTCCACCAATCCCCGAATTTGTAAATTGCGTAAAATCAAACTGCAATTAACGCCTCTGATTTGTTCCAATTCCAATTTAGTTATTGGCCCGCGATAAGCAATCACGGTTAAGGCTTCAAGTTGCGGCTTGGTTAATTCACCTTGCTCTTCTTGGGTAACAAATTTTTCCACCAACTGAGACAGTTCGGGGTTTGTTACCAAAGCCGCTTCCTGATGATTTAAAATTAAACTAAAACCACTGTGATTTTGTTTATAGGTTTGTTGCAAGTTTTGCAAGGCAGACTCAACCTCGGCCGGATTGATAGCCAAAACTTCAGCCAGGCGCTTGTAAGCCACCGGCTTAGATACTGCCAATAATAAACTCTCCAGCTCCGCTGACAAAGGTAAGGTATTTTTTTCTGACCAAGCCATAGACTAAACAAAATTTAAGAATGAGACTTAGAAATTTTAATATCACCAAACAAGCCCGGCTGTTCTACTTTAAGCTGACGCTGCTTAACCAGTTCCAGTAAAGCCAAGAACGACACAATAATTTCAGTTTTATCTTTAGCCCCGGCCACAATCGTCTGCCAATTTACAGTAATATGTTGGACGATCAATTTTTTTAAATGGTCTATCTTATCCTGAATAGAAACGGCTTTTTGCAGGGCAATTTCCGGTAATCGAACTAGCGGACTAAGTCTGTATAAAAGTGACCGCAGGGTTTGTTCCAAAACAGCCGCACTAAACCCGCGCGGCGGCATAAATTTACCAAAATTAGACAACCACAACGGTTTGGGTCTCAGATAAGACACTTGCCGGCGGCGCCACAACGCATCAAGCTGGCGACTGGCTTCCAAATACTCACGATACAATTTAAGCTGATATTCCAGTTCAGCTGTTTCTTCTTGTCCGCCTAAATCCAGCGTAGGCAACAACAAACGTGATTTTATTAATAGCAACTTACTGGCCACCACCAAAAAATCAGCCACCTCCTCCGGGTTAAGCTCCTCCACCTCATGCAAATGTTTTAAAAATTCATCTGCCACCCGCCCCAGCGATACTTCGGTAATATCAAGCTCCTCTTGCTCAATTAACTGCAAGAGGAGACTTAACGGGCCTTGAAATTTTTCCAATTTAATTTCGTACACAGTTTATATAACCACAAATAAAGAATTATTAATTACAAATCTATGCTTGATTCATACTTCTTAATTCCTAACTCTAATTATTTTTTCCCCTTACTAATTTTAGGCAACTTCTTAGCCACGGCAAACTTGGCCAACTTACCTTCCAGTACCTTTAACAAATCTTTAGTTTTAAGATGCAAAGAATTTTCAAAACTGCCGGCCTGCACCACCACTTTTTGTAATTTAGGTATGGCCTTATCAACATAAACGGGTAATTTATGAAGCGGGCCATGAAAAGGGCTAACCGCGCCCGGTTTAATTTTAAATAGCTTGGTCATAACATTTTCCTTGTCTATATCCACCAACTTGGCGCCCAGGGCTTTTTTTAAAGCTTTAAAATCAACCTGGTGCGAAGCCGGTAAAACCACCAAAGCATGCCCCTTATCTACTTTAACCACTAAAGTTTTAACCACTTCGCTAAGTTTCCGTTTCAAGGTCTGAGCCAAATCGTAAGCCGTATAAACGGTTTTATGCTCCACCACGTCATATTTAATATTATGTTTGGCTAAATAATTAGTAACTTTCGCGGGTATTTTCATAAAATAAACAATTAATAATAATTTTCTTAAAGAGTCAGACCGCCAAAGCCGCCCAGCCACTGCCCTAGCGGTACATTTAAGGCTGAGAGTAAAATCACCAGCAAAATCACCAAACCAACTATCAGGGCTATTTTAAATAATAAGCTGGTAACAATCTTCAAAACCAACAACAATACAATCAGGATTACGAGACCCAGGGCCCATTGCGGCAAATCCTTATCCAAATGAAAAGCCTTATTACCAACATTAAACCAAACATTAGGCAGGGTAATATAAGAAGCGGCCGCAGCGCCGATGGTAGTTAACCATTTTATGACTTCTTCCAGCATATAGTTAAACTTTAATGGTCTTGGTTTTAAAAGGCAGCACCTGCTGCTCACCTAATAATTTTTTGGCAACTTTCCGGCCAGCGAGAGTTAGTCGTACCTCTTTAATATACCACTTGCGCGGTGTCCGCACACCATAGCCCATCATTAAACCTTTATCAATCAGGCTTTCCAAACTATTAGTAATGATATTTACCTTATCATCTTTTTTAGGTTTAACTTTTTGGACTTCATAAAAGCGCGCAAAACCGGCTCGGCTTAAAATACGCAGGGAGGTAGTATAGCAAGCTTTTAAAATATATTTTTGCAAAGGAGATAAACGCATAGCGGAAATTCTCTAATAGCTTAATTCTTAAATCATAGTTTCTTCAGCCCGAGGCGCCCGCCCGACGGCCGGCGGGGACCCGCCTTTGGCGGGAAATAATAACCCATCGTTGAAATCCCAATGACAAGTAAAAGCTTCGCTTTTATCCCGATGGCCATCGGGATGGTTGCACGAGGCAACCAAATATCAAATCAATGACTAAATGACAAATAAATAAACTTGGATTTTAGATTTTGGATTTGATTTGACATTTGGATTTTGAAATTTGACATTATTCTCTAAAATCTATATTTCTCTCAGTATTAATCTTTGACGTATAACCTAACACTAAAATTAAAGCAGTCTAAAATCATTAATTACCAATTCAAATTTACAGCCCAGGGTTTTGGCCGAGTGGCGGCAATAAGTCATGCGTTCGCTGAAAATCTCAAAATATTCCATCACCGGCGCTTGACTGGTATTAATCTTCAATTTTAAGGTGATGATTTTCTTTTTGGCATCGAGCTGCAATTTATTTTCAATGACCGCGTTATTAACCCGGTCGTGAATATCCAGCAATAAGTTGGCCGAGCTTTTATCAAATACTCGTGAACTGCGCACATCGGATTTATCCGCAATCACCAAACAAGCCGTTAGCTTACTAGGCACATCCACATCTTCTTTGTCGTGAGCCGCTATCGCCTGCATGGCCGCCGCTAATTCTATCGGCGGAAGCTGCTCTTGAAAAACCTGTGAAAAAAGTAAGGCTGCCCAATAATGGTGCTGGGTGCGACCCAAAAAATTACCCATATCATGACAATAACCCGTCATGGCCGCGAGTTCCTGTTCGCGCTTTGACATGCCAGCCATCACAGCCAACTCCTGGGCGCGACGGGCCGCAATTTCCACATGAGTAAACCCGTGGTCAGTATAACCGATGGATTTCATATATTGTTCGGTGCGGCGAATATACTCGCGAATTTGCGGATTATTGGTTACGTCTTCAAAAGTAAGCATAATAAGAAATTCAAAGTTTAAATATCAAAATGTAAAATGAAGTGTTGGTTGTCATTGCGAGGAAGCTGATGTCCATCGGCTGACGTGGCAATCTGACACGAAGTGTCATTACGAGAGCCGATAATTATCGGCTCGTGGTAATCTCTGGAGGTCGCCACGCTTCTTAACAGTCGCTCGCGATGACAGAATAAAGAATGGTTTTGATTTTTAAATTTTGCCTTATACTCTAACAAAACTTAGTCTGATTCATGAATTATTTTTATCCCCAACTCTTCCAATTGCTCCTTACTAACTTCCGCCGGCGCATTCATTAAAGGGTCGCGCACATCGCCGGTCAAAGGAAAAGCAATCACTTCCCTAATATTTTTCTCACCGCACAAAATTGAGACCAGCCGGTCAAGCCCCGGCGCTATGCCGCCGTGCGGCGGCACGCCATAACTAAAAGCCTCCATCAAATGACTGAACTGCTGTTTTTGGGCAGCGGAAAAACCGATCAAGTCCCAAATTTTTTCCTGCACGGCCGCGTCGTGAATACGCAGACTGCCCCCGCCGACTTCCAAGCCATTTAAAACCAAATCATGCTGATAAGACCGTACCTTACCCGGGTCAGTCTCAAGCAGCGGCAAATCTTCTTCTTTGGGGCGAGTGAACATGTGGTGGGAAGGCGCCCACTGGCTTTTACCAGAACCGTGGAAAAAATCTTCAGCCGTCTGTTTATTAAACAAGGGGAAATCAACTATCCAGGTAAAGGCCAATTCGCCGGCATCAGCTTGGTTTTTTCTCAAATCCGGCTTATCCGTGCCGTACTTGGCCATCACCTCGCTATAGTTAAGACGCGGCCAGGGCGAATAAGTAAAATGTTTCGCCGGTAATAATTTCTTTATCATGGAGGTAAACATATCTTCCACCAATTGCAATATCTCGTCCTGCTCCACAAACGACATTTCTATATCAATTTGATAAAATTCACCCGGACTGCGGTCGGCGCGGGCGTCCTCATCCCGAAAACAAGGCGCAATCTGAAAATAACGCTCCACCCCGGCCACCATTAGCAGCTGTTTATACTGCTGCGGTGATTGCGGCAAAGCAAAAAACTTTCCTGGGTGCACCCGCGACGGCACCAGATAATCCCGCGCCCCCTCGGGCGTGGATTTAGACAACATCGGCGTTTGGATGTAAATAAAATTATTATCTGTCAAATAATCCACCACGTAACGAATAACTTCGGAACGAATTTTAAGATTACGCGCCATCCGTTCGTGACGCAAATCAAGATAACGATATTTTAAACGCAATTCTTCGCTGGCCTGACGTTCTTCATTATCAATTTCAAACGGCGGCGTTTTGGCGCTGTTAATAATGCCGACTTTGCTGGCCATAATCTCCACTTTGCCAGTCGTGAGTTTTTCATTTTCCCGGCCCGCCTCGCGCGCTTGCACCTGACCCACAATTTCCACCACATATTCAGGACGTATTTCCCGCGCCGCTTGCAGCGACGCCTCGTCCAGATTCGGCGCTATTACCACCTGCACTAAGCCTGACTTGTCCCGCAAATCAATAAATATCATTTTGCCTAAATTCCGCCGCGCGTTCACGAAGCCGCAAAGCATTACCTCCTCACCAATTTTATTAACTGTCTCACTAATAAAAACTCTGTTCATAAATATAACTAATTGGCATTAATCCCGATAAACATCATGGTCGCCAATAGATAATAAAGCTGCCTCGTTTTCAGAATTATATTGAAAAATAACTCGTATCCGATAATTAACTGAAAAACTGAAAACGCCTCTAAATTTTCCTTTTAATTTATGCACTTTCAACATTTTATGGTTACGTTTGTTCTTGAACAATTCTATCTTTTCTATAGTTTCCTCCTTTATTTCCCACGGCAACGATTTAAGCTGCCTAAGAAAAACCGGAGCAAAGATTAATTTAATCATACCTCCATTTTGGTCAAGATTTTCCTTAAATCACCGCGCACACCCTTGCCCTCACGTATCTCTTGTTGGGCGCGCAAAACCGCAAATACGGCCTCCTCTTCAGTTAACCGAATAATAGCCTTACGGATGATATCCGCTTTATTGGCCCCATAACCCACTCTCACCAGATGACTGACGGCTTCCTCTAGTTTGGGTGGCAAGGGCACGGACACTGTACTCATAGGTTTTAAACATTAATTACTAATACTACATTATCATATTATAATATAGTACTTAAACAGTCAAGTTGCCTAAATTCCGCCGCGCGTTCACCAAAGCCGCGAAGCAAAACCTCCTCACCGATTTTATTAACTGTCTCACTAATAAAAATCCGCTACATAGATCAAGAGTAATGACTCACTTAAATAATTTAAAATTGATTAAAAATTATAAATTTCAAATTTAAAATTACTATGGTCTTAAACGATTTATCAGCCTGGGAAATGGAATTGACTCCCGTATATGTTTTAAGCCGCAAATCCAAGCCACAATTCTTTCCAAACCATAACCAAACCCGGAATGCGGCACGCTGCCGTATTTCCGCAAATCCAAATACCATTGAAAGGGTTCAATGGGCATATTTTGCTCTTTCATCCGCTGGAGCAGAGTATGGTAATCATCTTCGCGCTGTGACCCGCCGATAATTTCGCCGTAACCCTCAGGCGCTAACAAATCGGAATTTAAAGCGCGAGTTTCATCGGCCGGGTCGCGTTTCATATAAAAAGCCTTCACGCTGGCAGGATATTTTTCCACAAATATCGGCTTATCATAAAGTTCCGTGAGCAAAGTTTCATCATCTCCTCCTAAATCATCCAGCTCACCAATATCACTGCCGCGTTCCCGCAATTTCTGCACAACCTCGGCGTGAGTCAGGCGATAGAACGGCGGTTTAACGCGTTCTAAAATAGTCAGGTCACGCTCCAATATTTTTAATTCCGGCAAATTATCAGTTAAAACTTTCTGCACTATATAAGTAATCAGCTCTGCCTGAATTTTCATATTACCTTCATGGTCCACCCAGGCGCTTTCCGCGTCCATCATCCAAAATTCAGTCAAGTGCCGCCGGGTTTTGGATTTTTCCGCGCGAAATACCGGCCCAAAATCAAACACGCGTGCCCAGGCGGCAATGCCTGCTTCTAAATAAAGCTGGCCAGATTGCGTTAAGTAGGCCGGCTCGCCAAAATAATCAATTTGAAAAAGTTCGGTCGTGCCTTCGCATGAAGTGGGCGTCAAAATCGGCGCGTCCATTTTTATAAAACCGGCTTTATTCAAATATTCATAAGTGGCGTTAATAATCGTATTGCGCACCCGCTGAATCGCCCATTGCCGGCTTGACCTAAGCCACAAATGGCGATTATCCAGCAAAAAATCAGGCCCGTGCTCTTTTTTACCAATCGGATAGTCAACAGCCTGATTAACCAAACCAAGTTTAGTGGCGTGAAGTTCATATTGTTCAAGCTTAGGGTGCTTGGCCACCAAACCGGCAACTACCATTGACGATTCCAAGGTCAATTTCTCACAAATCGCGAGGCTTTCTTTATCCACCTTCCCGGCATCAATCACTACCTGAACAAAGCCAAAACCATCTCTTAATTCTATAAACCAAATTTTGCCCGAGGAACGAAAGTTGGCCACCCAACCCTTAAGCTCCACTTCCTGGCCTAAAAAATCCTTCAATTCTGAAGCTTTTACATAATTCATGATGCCAATAGTTTAACATTTTTCCTTTATTTTGGCAAAAATAAAAACTGTTAAAATCCGCCACCGTGCCGTAACTACGTAAGCAGAGCGCCTGCCCGACAGCCGGCGGGGAAGCCACCAGCCGGATAAGCTAGCGCGTGTTGTGGTAGTTTGTCAAGAGTTAAAAAATCAAGTATTTTATAATTGCTATGATTATTACTAATTTGTCATTCCCAGCTTGCTTGTCCCGCCAACGGCGGCGGACTGGGAATCCAGAAAAACAAAAATGTGACTCAGCTCTGGATTCACGTTGGAATTTATCCCGCACTTGATGCGGGACGGGAATGACAGTGATTGAGACTTTTAAAATAAATTAACAACCATGCTTGAATCTGTTAAAAAATTCTTCTGGAAACTAATAGAACCCCTTTTCCCCACCATCCGCGATATTTGGGTGGGCTTAGGGTTTATGCGCCATGATGTACGCCAACCATATCACTACGGTTGGCTACAGGCGGAATTAAACGAACTGAACTTTCGTGACTTTTTGGAAAAACACGGCTTTGAACATGATTATATTGCCTGGATAGACCCGGACGAAGTCGTGAATATGCGCAAGGTTGTGACTGAACCTATTTACCCCCACACCTTTAATGAGGGTACTATTAAAAACAAAGCAAAACCCAGAAAAGGTGTGGGGGTGTATCAATACCACCTCCGTTTATTTAAGGACGGTGAACTTCGCGGACACTTTGAATACACTGGCGAAAGCCACCCTTTTAAACATCTGTTTGATATTGGCTTAACTAACGGCGCTGAATATATTAAACCGCTGCTTGAACCAATCATGACGCCGACTCCGGCCAAATCAGATTCCAAATTGCCCCGGCCACATTCCGTGGCTGGCCATAGAGCGGATAATGATGCAAATCAATAAAGGGCAAGCTGTTACATTCAATTACCCCGCAGGCGGTTTGCTCGTGCCAGGGCGCGGCAATTGAACCAATAATAAAATCTATGCCAATTATCGGGTCACTCACTACTTGGGCGATTTTTTCAAACAGCCGGTGATTGTCTTCATGCACCTCGCTGGTAACTTCCGTAGTTATACCCCCCAAGCCGCGGTTTACTTTTTGCCCTAAAGTAACAACCTGGCCGGCGGCCGGAATACTCTGCCAGTTTAACTTCTGGCGATGTAATTCCCGCTCGGCTGCTTTATCAATTGACAGAGCTGCATAAATATCGCCACCCTGAGGAATTCTCCGGTTGGCGGAAACTACCAGCTGCTTCACCGTACTTGCGCCATCACCTATCACCTGCGGCAAATCACGGCGCGCTACGCCAATAAGTTTACTGCCAATTACCGTCGCCCGGTAAACCGCACCTTGTAATTCCTCTTCTATTAAAACCCAGGGTGAAATTTTTTGGGCGGAATAAAACGCCCGCACCAGGTCGCTGCGGGTAGCCACATGAATAAAAGTATGGCGGCTGCGCGAACCAAAACGCGGTTTAACTATGACTGGCGGCCGGACGGCGTCAAAAATCTGCAAAGCTTTTTTAGCCAGTACCGCCACGCCGCCGCGGGCAATAGGTATCTCGTTAAGCTGAAATCTTTGGCGCATTAGAGCTTTGTCATCCATCCACTCATAGCCATAATTACTCAAGCCCCGGGGACGAGGTAAACCATCAAAAGCATAAAGCCGGCCGCCGTAACGGGCAATCATCAGTTCCACTGTCCGGCCAAACGGCCTGAATTCAAACAGCTCAATGCCGCGCCGCTCGGCTTCCTCCCACAAAGCGCGGGTACGCAAACTATGGTCAGGTTTAACTTCTTTAACTACTCTGCCTAATCTTAAATAATGTCCCAAATGCATAGTTATAAAAGCTATTCTATCCCAAGGCAATTTCATTAACGGCACCTTTAAACGCCGCCAGCTGCGGTCCATAAAACGAGTATATGGCCCGAGCAGCCAATCAATTAAAACCGTTGCCCAAGCCAAGTAATGAGGCGTGGGCGTAGGACCGCAGTCCGGACAAGAAGAATTTTTTTGCGCCATAAACCCTAGTATCTTAGCAAAAATACTTGAATGCGAAAAGCTGGGAGCTTCTTGACAAAAACGCTAATACAATTAAAATACACTCAAATAAACAAATGCCTGGAGGTATTAAAATGATACAAATATTATATCTTTTATACGACAAACTTCTTGATATCAAGTATTATCTTGATAAAGACAAAAATTTATCCGTAAAACCATTCAGTAACGAATACCGCTCCATCGATATGAATGAGGTCAAAAAATACTATAATGAAAACAAAACTAAAATTGACATAATAATTTGCTGTAGCAGTAAGGCCACTGACGGCTTTATCTGGGTCACAAAGCTGATAGACGAAGGGAAGAGGGTTATCCTAATTGACAAACATACTGGAATTTATGTCAATGTTATAGAACCGAATTTGGATAACAGCTGGCAAAATCTGACAGAAATTACGGACCTTATTCATATAATTTGTCAAAACTAACTTTTTATTCTTGCTTGCCGGTAACAATTTTACCGGCAATTTTTATTATTGCCCCGCTTTTTTAAAAATATCACTGCTTCAAAATACAAAAATCCTTGACTTAATCAAGTGTTTTGCTATAATTATTCTCCGGTCGTATTTTCTTGACACGCCGGTAACTAATTGCGGTATTAACCGCCAATATAACCCGCGCTCTCACGAGGTTATTTATTTTATAAAGCTTTTTAAGCCTATTTCTATAATACTAACTACTTTAAGTCTTGAAAAAAGCGAAACCCCGCACTGTAAGCCCATTAGTAAAGACCTGTGTTTTATACCAATATCAATTGGGGCTTTCTGGTGCGGGGTAAATAAAAAATGTTTAAATTAACCTGGTTTGTAATCGGTTTTCTAGCTTCCACGGCCACGCATATGATTGGCTTTGTTAAACGTACCCGTAATCTGCAAAAAGAATTGGAGCAGCGTCAGGTTGATTTAGGTGACAAATTTTGGAACAAATGGATTGGTTTTTAAAACTTCAGCCACTGTCTGCGCCAAGCCTCCAGTTTCCTCGCCAAGCTATGCCGACGTTCCTGGTCGCGCAACAACTCTATACCGACCGGCAAAAATGACACTAAAATAATGACCGCCACCAGCGGCAACAAATACATTTCCACATTAGGAATGACATTGCCCAAATAATACCCCAGCGCCGTCACCCCCACCGCCCACAACAAACCGCCTAATATATTATAAACAATAAAAGTAATATATTTCATGTCACCCACGCCGGCTAAAATCGGCGCCAAAGTTCTAACCCCCGGCACAAACCGCGCCAAGATAATTGTTTTGGCGCCGTATTTGGCGTAAAAGGCCCGAGCTTTGGCAATATTGTCGGGACGGAACCAAAATGATTTTTCATATTTAAAAAATTTCTTACCCAGCCGGCGGCCAAAAGTATAACCGACACTATCACCCGACACCGCCGCCAAAAAAAATAGCACTATCAGCCAAGAAATTTCAAAATAACCCTGGGTGGCTAAAAGTCCGGCCGTGAACAACAAACTATCGCCTGGAAAAAATATACCAATGAGCAAACCGGACTCGGCAAAAATAATAAAAAACAAACCCAGATAGCCAACGGCCAATATGATATTATATAAATCCATAATTAAAACTCCAAACTAACTTTCAGTTCTTTTAACAATTTAGTTATCTTCTTAAGATTAGCGCTGGCTTCCTGTTTACAATCTTTCAAAGTCAGATAGGACATTTTCTGTTCAATCTTATATTCAATAAAACTCACCGTCTCGGTCAAACTTAATCCCCTTTTACCCAAATCGTATAATTCCAGTAAAATACCTTGCATTGTCACAAATTTAAAACATTCGGCGTTCTTAACCACTTCCGCCTCAATCGTCTGCGCCCGCTCTTTGGCATGATGAGCCCTAATAGCATTAATTATTAACGCTTGGTCCTTAACCGGTACATGCCATTTTTTTAAATACGGCTTGACATACTGGCTGCTTAAGACCGGGTGATTCTTTTGTATTTTATCTTTAGGCACTTTGGAAAAAACAGTATGCGCCAAATAAAGCGAAGCCGCTACTAAACTTGGCTCAGCTTTATATTTTTTGGCTAAGATAATTCCCTTTTTCACTGCCAATTCAGTCAGGGGCCAGGCGGGCGAACCGTTTTTTTGAGTTTGTTGCCACATTAATTGTTTAGCCTGGGCCACTAAATTATTACCACTCATAAATAACCTTCCCATTAAGTCTATAGCTGGAATTATAAACTATCGCTCTGCTTAAAGCTAACCGCCCCCATTGGTTAATTGTTTTTTAAGATTAATGCCTGCGCTCGTTTAATTAAATAATCAGTTATCTTACCCCAATCAAAATATTGTTTATAGTCAGCCGGGTCGATTAAGGCAATCTTAACAATCCGGCTGGCGGGGTCGCGCTCAAACGCGCCATAAGGACGCACCGCGCAAGCGTAACGCAACTCATAGCCAAACGTGCCATCGACGGCTGTTTGCCTTTTCCAGCCTAGTGGCTGAAACGATAAAATTTCCATATTGGCCTCCTCTCTAATTTCGCGATGCAAGGTTTGTTCAAACAGTTCACCCGATTCAATATGGCCGCCGGTCAAACCCCAAATTTGCTTAGGGCCGTTGTAAGCAATCACCAACTTATCACCGTAAAAACAAATACCATAAACCTGCTGACACTCGCTATAGGGCAGATCAGCAAAACTATCCGCATCTTCATAATGCTGCCGATACTTTTCCCCCCGATAATCAATTTCTTCCTCAATTACCATATTATCATTCTAATGTTCTTAAGAATTTGAGAATGTTTTTACCTTGATTCGTTAAACTATGACAAACTAAACTTCCTTTATTATGCTTATTAACCAAGCCAGCTAAGAACAAACGACGTAAATGTTCAGAGGCTGTTTTAAAATTTATTTTTAAACGGCCAGCTATTTCAAACAAAGGCAGATCAGCGTTTCGGCTCAACAAATTCATAATTTCTACCCGACGATGATTGGCGCACCCTTTCATAATACGTTCAACAACTCTATATGGTTTCATAATATATCCTCCTTTTCATTCTCAAATTCTTAAGAATTTGAGAATGAATATAATTATTAGCTCGATTTGACAAACGGATTAGGGCCGGCAAAAGTAATTAACGGAACTTCATTGTTTATATAATCAGGGCTTAAACCATATTTATCAGCATACTGCGTCGTGGCGGAACCAAAAACAGCCTGACTAAAATCAAAACCCAACTTTTCGCTTACCTGTCTCACGGCTCCTACCGAACTGCCCTCAATCTCAACCAGCGGTTCCAAAAAAGGCCAGGTATCAATGGTTATCTCCACCCCTGCCAGTCGCCACGACTCGCGCAACGATTCCTGATAAGCTTTGCGCTCACAACCGACGTTTTGTAAAAACTCCACCGCCGGCTCAAAACTGGATACGGTTAAACAGATTTCTTTTTGGTTTTCTATTT
>JACRFM010000049.1 GCA_016234305.1 Candidatus Kerfeldbacteria bacterium | reverse complement strand
GTATTACTAAACAGGAACTTAAGGAAAAACGCTACTCGCGTCAAAGATGGAAAGTTGAAAGGAGCTTTAACTGGCTCAATAATAACCGCCGGATCGACCGCTTCATGGAAAAGAAAACATCTACTTATCAAGGTTTCTGTTGTTTGATGTTTGTTAAATATTACCTTAAGAAATTGGTTAAATGAGTTTTGCAACCATCTCATGGTATAAATTGCCCTATAATCAATGTAACAAAAAAACCAATAATCACAAAGCTGAGGCCAAAATGGCAAAGACACAAAGAATTTCTAAAAGCAAAAAAACCGCCATAACTTTAGAGAACTTTAATAATCTAAATCCAGGTGACACCATAATTGACGGCAACAATCTTGAGTGGCGAGTCGCGCCCAAATCAGGGCTTATCACCATAGACGCTTACCAATGCCTAATGCCTGTCTGCAACCCTGATGTAATGATGGTTCTGTGGCATAAAGGTAAACTGGTGGACGAAGACTATAAGCCAATTCCAGAGCTGAACACCGGCAAAGAACAAATAAAATCAGCGGCCTAACCAGCCGACAGGCTTAATAAACCCACTGGATTATTGCTGCACCAATGGGTTTTTATATTAACTACTTAACCAGTCTCTGCTTTAACCACTCAATCACCCGCTGATTTAACAAACGGCTTTTTAAATAAGCGCGATAATCATCACCCTGAAGATACCCCAAGGCCTGGGAATCATTAGTGTACTGCGCCAACAGCGGCGCTAGCTCAGCCTCAATCGTGCTGTCTTCAATGGCAAAATTTTGCGCCCGCGCCACAGCCCGCGTTAGCAGGGCCAGCTTAACTCTTTTCTCAGCTGGCAGTTTAAATTCCTTTTTTAAAGCGGCTTCATCTTTTTTAAGATGAGTTAAATAATCAGGCCACGACAAACCTTGTTGTTCAATTGAATGAGACAGCTCATGCACCATGGAGTCAAGTTCTTGATTAATTAATATTTCCGGCAAATCAGAAAAGCTGGCCACTTGAAGCATAGCTTCAAACATAGCCCGCTCCACCCGCTCCTCTTCACGCGCCTGATACTCAGCCAACAAATTTTCAGTCAGCTTGCCTTTTAGTTCCGTGACTGTTTTAAAAGCGCCCAACGAAGCCACCCAGGCATCATTAAGTTCCGGCAGGCTGCGGACAAAAACTTGATTGAGTTTAAGTTTAACCTGCGCCTCGCGGCCAGCTAGTTTGGCCTGATAGTTTTGAGGAAAAGTAATGTTAAAATTTTTCTCCTGCCCCGCTGCCAAGCCGACAATATTATCCTCAAAACCAGGTATCAGCTGCCCCTTGCCTAAAACCGCTTGATAATGCAACTGCCTACCGCCTTCAACCAGCACCTTATCAACCAAGATTTCAAAATCAATATCCACTTTATCGCTGATTTGAGCCGGCCTAGTAACAGCTGACTCGCTGGCCCGGCTGTCTTTAATTTCATTAATCAAATTATCAACCTCGCCGTCTTTTACACTAACAACTTGCCTCTCAATTTTAATGTTCTCCCACTTGCCCAGATTAACTTCTGGTAAAATTGCCACCTCCACAGTAAAAACCAAAGGCGAAGCCGCAATTATGTCAGCCTGGGGCTGGCCGATAGTTTCCCAATTTTGCTCTTTAATTAATTTTGGATAAATTTCTCTAATAGCCGCCAGCATAGCCTCGTGATTTATGGTATCAGCGCCGAGCTGCGCCCGCACTATTTCGGCCGGTACTTTACCCGGACGAAAGCCTTTAAAATTATGCTCCGCGCCCAGGTGCGCCAAAGCCCGCGCTTCGTAAGTAGCAGTTTCTTCAGTGTTCAATTTAATAGTAACCTTCAGTTTACTGCCGGAAATTTTTTCAATTGATTGTTCCATGATGAGTAGAATTAAGAATTATGAATCACGAATAAAGAACATAGTTAAACTTATCATGATTCTTAATTCATATTTCTATATTCCAATATTTAATATCAACTAATCAACTTAAATAAGAAAAACGACTGGCAACAATGCCGCGACATTCAATATTTTAATCACTAGAAATTTTGTGCTTTAATAAAAACTTCTTAACCATAGGCAACTCCTTGACTTCTTCATAACAATACCCTTCTGCAACTGGGCCAACGTGAGAACGAATATTCTTTGTTTGTAGATGACTCTTTTTTAACAAATGAATCAAAGTGGTATCTGTAATACCTAGCTTAACAGCCACTGTACCAATTGATCCCCAATGTTTGCCAGCCTCATCTGTCCAAAAATCTTTTATTAAGTCTTTTTCCTGTATTGTATCTTTTGACACTTTGGGATTAGACAAAAATTCTCTGACCATAGGCAACTCTTGCACATCTTCGTAGCAATACCCGTCTGCAATTTTACCAGCATGGGGACGAACATTCTTTGTTTGTAGATGACTCTCTTTTAACAAACGAATCAAAGTGGTATCTGTAATACCTAGCTTAACAGCCACTGTATCAATTGATCCCCAATGTTTGCCAGCCTCATCTGTCCAAAAATCTTTTATTAAGTCTTTTTCTTGTACGGTATTTCGGGCCATTTTGGGAGCAACTAAAAACTTGCTAATCTGTGACATTTGTTGTATATCCTCATAAGCGTACCCACTAAAAATTTTAAAGTGCGCAGAAACCTTTTTTGTTTGTAACTGGCTATTTTTTAAAAAAACGTCTAACGTATTAAATACAATATTTAATTTTCTGGCTATTGCCCTAATTGATCCATAATGTTTACCTGATTCTGGGTCAGTCCAAAATAATCTCCAAGGATCTAATTCAGCGCTTGACGCCACAACAACACTCTCATTATTTACTTTAGTTAATTCAGAAGTTTTTTTAGTTGATATATGTTGTATGTCAGCAGACAACAACTCACTCACATTAAACCGCCAACGATTACTCTGGACAACACGCTCCCCGATACCGGGGTGATTTTTTATAAGAACACCTCTCTCGTCCTTTGTCATTAAATCAAGGTCTTGCAAATTAACACCAATGTCGTGTAATTTTTTAATATCAAAAACGTAACTGGCGTTGCCTTCCTCATCGCATACATAAACAACTCTATTAAGTTCGTTAACTTGCGCCCTAACATACGGCTCTTGTCGCACCATATGGTCTCGCACCAAACCCTTCAATAATAAAACCTGCTCCTTGGAAATATTAAAATCACTCTCCAAAATGTATAAAAGAGTTGTCAGGCGTGGTATTAAATTGGGATTATCAAATCCACCCTTACCACTACCGGGTTGCATTTTTGGACCACTATCGGGAGGGGTAATTACTTTATTTGATTGATAAGATTGGTTATGAATATACTCGCTTATGGAATTAATCTGATTTTGTTTATTTTGTATATTAATCAAAATTTCTTCAACATCACCAAGTTGATATTTAGCAAAGGCCTTATCTTCAATTTCTTTATCAATTTTTGTGTCACAAGTCTCTTCTTGATAACTCTGAGCAATTTCCTTAATCAAAATAATAAGCTGATGAAGAGCTTCTTCAGCAAAAATATTCACAGTTTCAACGGTTGGGGGTGTATTTAAAATCACCGCCAAACGCGATTGAAAACTTTCTTTCTTGTCAACTTCGATTATGGAAAGACGTTCGGTCATTAATTTTATAATAACTTAAACAAACAAAGCCACCAAGGCCAAAGATAAAGTACCTAATAATTTAACCAAAACGTGCAGTGATGGGCCGGCGGTATCTTTAAAAGGGTCGCCCACGGTATCGCCGGTTACGGCGGCCTTATGAGCTTCACTGCCCTTGCCGCCCAGGTGTCCCGTTTCAATATACTTCTTGGCATTGTCCCAAGCGCCGCCACTATTATTAAAGACCGTCGCCAGCAAAACACCCACGATGGTAGCCACCATCATCAGGCCGGCTTCGGCTTCGGCTTTAAACAAAACTCCAACCGCAATCGGTATAATTACAGCCAGTAGCCCGGGCAGGATCATCTGCTGCAAAGCAGCTTTAGTAGTGATATCAACACACCTGGCGTAATCAGGCGTACTCGTGCCTTGCATTAGCCCTGGGTCTTCCTTAAACTGCCGCCTGACCTCTTCCACAATTTTTGAGGCTGCTTTCCCGACAGCTCTGATGGCCAAAGAACTGAAAAAGAAAACCAGCATGGCGCCAATTAAACCGGCCACAAAGACTTCTACCCTGGCTAAATCTACCACTACTAATTTGGCTTCTTCAAAATACGCGGAGAAAAGCAAGAAAGCCGCCAAGGCCGCACTGCCCATAGCATAGCCCTTGGTTAATGCTTTAGTAGTATTTCCCGCTGAATCCAATTTATCAGTAATAGCCCGGGCCTTTTCAGATGAACCCGACATCTCCACAATGCCGCCGGCGTTATCAGTAATCGGGCCAAAAGTGTCCATGGCTAAAACATAAGCAGCCGTAGACAACATACCCATAGTCGCCACCGCGGTGGCATAAATTCCGCCCGAAGGTAGTCCAGTCATAAGACCCAGTTTAAACGAAGCCAATAAAGCCGCGGCAATGGTAACAACTGTGGCGGCTGTACACTCCAAACCAACCGCAAAACCAGCGATAATATTAGTAGCATGACCAGTCTCGGAAGCCTTAACAATATCCTGCACCGGCCGGTATTTGTGTTCAGTATAATATTGCGTGACAAAAACAAATACCACACTGGCTGCCAAACCAACCAAGCCGGCATAAAAAAACAAAACGTTGTTGAGCATCCCCATGGTTACAAAATAAAAAGCAATAGCCGCCAAAGCGCAAGTTACAAAATAACCTTTATTTAGAGCTTTCAAGGGTTCATCGTCTTCTTTGGCCTTGGCCACCAACAAACCAACAATAGTGGCAATTAATCCAAAACCTCTGACTACTAAAGGAAAGAGAATACCGTTGATGCCAAAATAGGGAAACAAGGCTACCCCGATGATCATGGCCCCGATATTTTCAGCCGCCGTGGATTCAAACAGGTCAGCCCCGCGACCGGCACAATCGCCCACATTGTCGCCCACTAAATCGGCAATCACCGCCGGGTTGCGCGGGTCGTCTTCAGGAATATTTTTTTCAATTTTACCGACTAAATCAGCACCGACATCAGCCGCCTTGGTGTAGATTCCGCCGCCGAGTTGGGCAAACAAAGCTACCAAACTGGCACCAAAACCAAAACCAACCAGCAGCGAAGGAATACGCACAGGGTCGTAACCAAAAACAGTATAAATGAAATAAAGACCGCTAATTCCCAGTAAACTCATAGCCACGATGGTAATACCTGAAACAGCGCCGCCGCGTAAAGCAATAGTCAAGGCTTTACTAAAACTGCTCTGAGCAGCCGAGGCGACTCTAACATTGGAACGAACTGATATCCACATACCAATAAGTCCGGATAAGCCGGAACAGAACGCGCCAAACAAAAAAGCCAGGGAAGTTTGCATTCCCAAAACCCACTTTCCGCTCAAAGCGTAAACGCTAAAAAGCACCACTGCTAGAACCACCGCCATAATACCGATGGTTTTATTCTGTCTTTTTAAAAAGGCATCAGCGCCGTTTTTAATGGCCTGAAATATTTCCTGCATCCTGGGCGTACCCAGGTCGCATTTTTTAATCCAAACAACCAGGTAACCGGCAAAAAATAAAGCTAAAATAGAACAAACTACGGGAATGATTAACATAATTTTCTAAAAATTAATTAATGAAATGTAAATTTTTAATTTTTAACATAATTACTATATCAATTTTAAAATAAAAAGGCTAATAATTAATGAAACCTCCACGGGCTTACGCCCAAGGTAGCCTTCATTTCTTCGGCGAAATCCGCCGAAGTCCTTCTTGGGAGGACGAAGGCGGATAAAGTAATTATAAAATCTAATTAACCGGAGTAGGAGTATCTGTTTCAGTTTTGTCGGAAGGTGCGGCCGGAGCGGCTAAATCGCCGGCGGCGGATGACACGGTCTCAGTTTCATTTTTAACCACTGCCGCCTCTTGATCTACTTCCTCAATATTAATATGACCGGAAACTGAACCGGAAATATCTATTCTCCAACCGGTCAATTTTACCGCCAATCGGACATTTTGTCCGTTACGGCCAATCGCCAAAGACAACTGGTCTTCAGCTACCTCTACCTGGGCCAAGCGCTGAGCTTCATCTAAATTCACGCTCTGAACCTTAGCCGGGGCCAGAGCCGCCGCAATAAACTTCCGCATATCATCCGACCATTCAATAATATCAATCTTCTCACCGCCCAGTTGAGTAATAACAGTTTGCACGCGCATACCGCGCTGCCCCACACAAGAGCCAATCGGGTCAACGTTGGCTTCTTCGGTATAAACCGCAATCTTGGTGCGACTGCCGGCTTCGCGAGAAATAGCTTTAATCACAACCACGCCTGAAGCTATTTCCGGCACCTCTTGTTCAAACAACTGACGCACTATTTCCGGATGAGTACGCGAGACAATCACCTCGGGCCCGCGGGCAGTGGCATTAACTGACACTAAATAAAATTTGAAACGGGCGGAAGCGGCGTAATGCTCGCGGACAATCTGCTCACTATACGGCATAACCGCAATAGTGTGTCCCAAATCAACAAAGACCGTCCGGCCTTCCACGCGCTGGATAGTACCAATAACCACCTGACCCTCTTTGTCTTTATATTCGGAAAATACCACTTCTCGTTCGGCCTCCCTTAAACGCTGAATAATAACCTGCTTGGCGGTTTGCGCCGCCATACGACCATAGTCAGCCGGTACCTTTAATTCAGTTTTTATTTCATCGCCAATCTTAACAGCCGGTTTAAGTAATTTAGCATCAGCCAAAAGCAACTCTTTTTTCTCATTAATAGTTTCCTCTCCTTCGGCCGGACCCTCCACTACCAACTTAACGTCAAACACTCGCGAGCCGCCGGTTACTGGGTCAAATTCAACTTTAATATTCTCGTTCTTTTGGCCAAAATCTTTGCGATAGGCCGCGGCCAAAGCCTGCTCAATCGTCTCCACCACGGCTGACACGGGAATATTTTTTTCTTCACAAATTTGCTGGATAGCCATTAAAATCGGTGAATTCTGCTGCATAAATAAAAGCGATTAATTTGAAGATGGGTTAAAAAATAACCAGGTAACTTAATTTAAGTACCTAGTCAATAACTTAAAACTACTCCTTTGGCTGTCAAATGTCAACTTGGCCGCCGGCTGGTTTTATCCTCCCTAGTCCCGCTAGCGGCGGGACAGAGGATGGGCGCCGAAGAAATGAAGGATACCCCGGGCAGCCTACTCCGCCCCGCTTAACAGGACTACGAAAGCTGGATGAGCCCGTGGAGACTTCATAATTTACCGTCAAAATGAATATTCCGGTAATGTTTAACATCCACTATCCGCTGATAATCGTCAAACAGTAAAGCCACCACCTCCACACGATAACGCGAACCCAGTTGCGGATGAGCTAACATAAACGACTGCGCCGCCAAGCGCAATTTATTAAGTTTGGCTTGGTTAACCGCCCCCTCGGGATAACCGAATTTAATTTGTTGTCTGGTTTTAACCTCGACTATCACTACCTCACCCGCCTGCAGAGCCACAATATCAATTTCACCATAACGGCCGGCATGCCAATTCTGACAAATAATTTTATAACCTTTGTCGGCTAAATACCTAAGGGCGGCGGCTTCTCCTTGGTGGCCTAATTCTTGACGCCGGTGTGGCATAGGTTTATACGCTCTTAGGATAGATATTTAGTCTGCGCTTGCCGGGAAGCGCGTTGCTTTTTTTGTTTAGGCACAGTCCTTAATAAATAAACCAATAATCGCGCCAACCAGATCGCGCCCACGACCAGCCACAATAAAAACCAAAACCGGCTGCCCAGAACCGGGGTCTCAGTCTGACTAAAAAATAAAGTTACTCCCACCAATATAGCCATGGTCAAAGTAAAACTAAATACCCGGCCGATTATTTGCTCAGTCAATTTATCGCCACGGCCAAAACGTCGCCAGCCCCACAATCCCAAACTGGCCACCAGAGCCAAAATCACGAACCACCAGACAAATGACAAAAAAACACCTGCCAAGGGGCCGGGATAAGAATTAAACCAATAACTTAAATCAAACCAGTTTTTTAAAAAATCTAATGACATATTAACTATTGTTTAACAAAAACAAAACCATAATGATAAGGGCCGGCTTCAAATTCTTTTTCAACGGTAAAATCAAATTGGCTGACCAACTGCTTGACCGCTTCAGCTGACAAACGATTAGCCAACGGCGGACCAAACGGAGTCGTGGCAACTTTCCAATCCACTACTAATAATCGGCCGCCGGCGCACAAAAGCCGCCGCGCTTCCTGCACCAATGATTCATTTTGCCGCGATTGGAATAAAATATTAACCAGTAAAGCGTGGTCTAAACTCTCTGGTACAACCTTTGTGGCTCCAACTTTTTCCAAATCAGACCAGACTGCTTCAATATTAAGCAGATTTTCCAATTTGGCCTTACTTAAAACGCCTGCCAGGGCAGATTTCAAAACATCCACCGCATAAACTTTACCGTTTGGGCCAACTAAACGCGCCGCCGGCAGAGAAAAATAACCCGCCCCGCCGCAACCCAAATCGCCGACTTGTTGGCCAGACTTAACTCCCAATTTATCGGCTAATAAATCTTCCGGATTAAGTAATTTGGCAGTAACAATTTCCGTACGCATATTATTAAATATTATTTACGCTGACTTATTTACTATACCAAATATTGGACTATTGGTCGATAACTGCGGCGATGTATCTTGCAAACACCTAATTCTTGTAAGGCTTTGATGTGTTGTTTGGTGCCATAGCCTTTATGTTTGGCAAAACCATAACCTGGATATTTTTTATCATATTGAGTCACTAGCTCATCGCGGTAGACTTTAGCCACAATTGAAGCCAAAGCAACGATTATGAACTTAGCATCGCCGTGGGTTATGTTCCGGGTTGGAACATGATTAATGGTAACCGGCAATTTAGCCACATAATCAGACACAATATAGTCCGGCTTGTTTTTTAAATTATTTACCGCCCGGATTACACCCAGACGATTGGCTTCCCCGATACCAATTTTATCAATCTCCCGACTGGCAACTAAACCAACTGACCAAACCAGCGTAGTTTTAATTTTGACAAACAATTGCTGGCGGCGGCGCGGGGTAAGTTTTTTTGAATCATTAACCAGCGCGACCCAAGCGGGCAATTGTTTATAAAAATTGGCGGTCAGTAAAACCGCCCCCACCACCAGCGGTCCGGCCCAGGCCCCGCGGCCGGCTTCATCTACGCCGGCGACTACCTTGTACCCCGGGCGCCACAATTGTTTTTCTTGGTTAGACAATTCCACAATTCCATTATGACACAGTTATTAAATGCGAACAGGTAATGTGCAAGCACATATGGCGGTTTCCCCTACAATAGGGAAATGGCTATATCTATGTCAAAAACAATTAAAGAGGAGCGAATGCGATGGGTGCTTCCCGTCGTAAAAAAAGAGATAAAGTTGCGCGATGCAGCCAAG
>JACRFM010000050.1 GCA_016234305.1 Candidatus Kerfeldbacteria bacterium | reverse complement strand
TTTTTGTTTTTGTCCTTTGTCAAACTGATAATTTTTTTTTCAGCCAGTCCAGCTCAACTTTGAGCTGACCGATCTGTTTGTAGAGTTCGCCGATAATTTCGTCCTTCTCGGCCAGAGCGCTTGAGGGTTTGTCAGAAAATAGGACTTCAACATTGGCGAGTAATTGTTTTTTCCACTGATGGGCCTGGGTCGGGTGGATGGCATACTTGGAACAGAGAGCGCTAACGGTATCGGTTTCCTTGATTAAATCCAAAGCAACTTTAGCCTTAAAGCCGGGTGGATGAGAGCGTTTGATATTTCCCATATTTTATATCTTAGCAGGTTGTCTGAATTTTGGGGGGAAGTATAAATCAATAGTTTCTTTTGTCGCTCTGGCGCCTTCACATAAAAGGCGAGCCTTTAGTACTGTTGTACCGTTTTCTAACTGTTTTTGAATATCTTTAACTGCCATGTGCCTCTCCTTTTTATTGTCTATTTTATAATGAATTAAATTGTTAAAAAACTTTTTTTAATTTAAAACCACTCTCAATTGATAGAAAGGGGCTTAAGGAAATATCAATTTAAATAATTCATTAACAACACCACAAACCTCTCTCTATCAATAAAAGCGAGGATTGATGCATTAAAACAGCTGATTTATAATCTACTGAATTCATAAAAATCACCTTGTCTTCTTGTATCAGCGTGTTAACACATTGATACAAGAAAAAATTAAATATTGTTATACTCCCTTAGGAGGGGCCGACTTATTCTTATTCTTATTTTTAATTAATAAATAACTACTTTAGACCTAATCTAGACAAAACCAACCTGTATCCACCCATACCGTTATGCAACCAATGAGCCACCCTGGCCACGGTGGTCGTGCTCATACCCAAGCGTCCGGCAATATCACGATAATCAACCTCGCGCGCCAGCATTTTAGCCGCCTGCCACCTGTCAGCCATAGCTACAATTTCCTCCGGCGTACACAGGTCACGAAAGAAACGACGACACTCATCATTAGTCTTAAGCTTAAGTATGACCGCAAATAGCTCACCAGCCTCATTACTATTCCACTTTTTATTAGCTTTCATAAACAATTTTATAAATAATAAAAATACTCTTGTATTAGCGTATTAACACATTAATACAAAAACAACAGGCTGTCAAATCTAGCTTGTGGATAAGTCTAAAATTACAGTTAACGTAGACAAAATCAGCCAAGGCTATTAACATAAATACTATGTTTAAACACCTATCTATTTTTGACCCCGAAATTGCCAAATCAATTGAACAAGAACTGACTCGCCAACAACAAGGGCTGGAAATGATCCCTTCGGAAAATTTTACCTCACTGGCGGTACTTGAGGCTTTGGGCAGTATTTTGACTAATAAATATTCTGAAGGTTATCCAGGTAAGCGTTATTATGGTGGTAATCAATACATTGACCAAGTTGAAGAACTAGCCCAAGAACGGGCAAAAAAGCTATTTGGCGTAGACCATGTGAATGTGCAGCCCTACTCCGGCTCCCCGGCCAACCAGGCGGCCATTTTCGCCGTGGCTCGCCCGGGTGAAAAAATTATGGGTATGAGTCTGCTCTTTGGCGGCCATCTCACCCACGGCTGGAAAGTCAATTTCTCCGGCGTCTGCTATAATTCCGTGCAATATCAAACCGGCCCAAACGGCCTGCTTGATTACGACGAACTGGAAAAACTGGTAAAAACCGAAAAACCAAAAGTATTTTTTTGCGGCGCCACGGCTTACCCGCGACTTTATGATTATCCCAGACTGGCAAAAATAATACATGGGGTAGACGGCTATTTTATTGCCGACATCGCCCACGAAGCCGGAATGATAGCCGCCAAGGTCATCCTTTCTCCGGTTGGTTATGCCGATATCATCACCACCACCACTCATAAAAGTCTGCGCGGTCCCAGAGGAGCTATGATTATGTGCAATGGCCTACCCTCTCATCCTTTAAAACCCTTAACCGCTGAAGAAACCCCGCGCGACAACCTGCCAACTTTAATAGACCGGGCTGTTTTCCCCGGTCTGCAAGGCGGACCGCACAACCATCAAACCGCCGCTATTGCTGTAGCTTTGGCTGAAGCTGCCAAACCGGAATTTAAAATCTATGCTGAACAAATTTTAAAAAATGCCAAAGCCTTGGCTGCGTCTTTAATGAACGAAGGACTCAAACTGGTAACAGACGGTACCGATAACCATTTAATGATTATAGACCTGACTTCACTTAACTTGGGTGGTAAGGACGGTGAGTTAGCTCTGGAACAAGTGGGCATTACGGTTAACAAAAATACCATCCCTTTTGACCACAGAAAACCCTTTGACCCATCAGGTATACGTTTAGGCACGCCAGCCTTAACCAGCCGAGGTATGAAAGAAGAGGTTATGGTGGAAATTGGCCAAATTATAAGTTTGGTTTTAAAATCGCCGACTAACAAATCAACTTTAGAAAAAGCCAGAGAGCAAGTTAAAAATCTAACTAAGCAATATCCTTTATATTCTGAATTAAATTAAATGGCTACTCTACTAAATGGACGTGCTCTGGCTGAGCAGCTTTTACAAGAACTTAAATTAAAAATATCAACTTTAGACTTTACTCCTTGTCTAGGGGTGATTTTAGTTGGCGATGACCCAGCTTCGCATTTATATGTCAGCTTAAAAGAAAAAGCGGCAGCGGAAGTTGGCATCAGTGTTAACAAAATCCTCTTACCAGCTACAGCCAGTCTTACTCAAGTTACCGACGCTGTTGAAACTTTTAATAAAAACCCTAAAGTTCAGGGCATTTTAGTACAACTACCATTACCCGCCCCCTTGCCCGAACAAACCGTTATTAACTCTATTGACCCTGATAAAGACGCAGATGGTTTTCATCCTTTAAATTTAAAAAAACTAACCAGCGAGAAGGCATTAATTATACCCGGCCTAAGCGAAGGCATTATCAAGTTGATAGATTTGACTGGTTGGGAAATCAGTCACAAAACCGCTGTAATTTTGGCCAACAGCCAAGAATTCACCCAACCTCTAAGTTGGTTATTGAGCCGGCGCGGCGTTATTGTAAAAACCAACCACCAGCCAGAAACGGCTGAATTACTTAAGGCTGATATTATTATTGTGGCACTGGGGCAACCGGAAATAATCACTGGTCAGATGGTAAAAGATGGTACTATTTTAATAGATGTTGGTACCACTAAAGTAAACGACCAAATTAAGGGCGACGTGAAAGCTGCCGATTTTATAAATCGGTCAGTCTATTTAACGCCCGTACCGGGCGGCGTAGGACCTATGACGGTAGCTATGTTGTTGTGGAATGTTTACCGATTGGCCACTGACAAATAATCAAAATTCCCAGCCGGTTAAATTGCTACAATATATTACCTTTAAAATATTGCCGCCCGGCGATAATATCTTGCTCAATCAATTTTTTAAGCTCGGTTGCATCATTGGTGAAAACTAAATCTCTAATTTTATCACCAACTTCAACTATCAAGTTCTGGCCATAAATATCCGTCTGCCAGTCAATTACATAAACTTCCACGCGTGGCTCTTTACTAGCTTCTTGATGAACGCCCGATATTAATAAACCATAAAGGGACGATTTTCCCAAACCTTTTACAGTAGCCAAATAAACCCCCGGCGTCGGACGAAAACTGTCCGGCGTTAGTTTTAAATTGGCTGTCGGGTAACCCAATTTACGCCCCTCGCCCAAGCCAGCAATCACTAAACCCTTAACTATATCAGCCACGGCCTTTAATAGTTAAATCGTATTGAATATCTTCCAACTTTCGTAAGTGGTGTTTGGCCTGGTCATACTTACTGCGCAAACTGCCGGTTAAATTCATCTCACCTAAAATGGCTACAAGTTCCGTAGCCACTTTTACCACCGCGCCAACCTTAACGCCCTGACCATCGGTGGCCAGCTTAACTGCATAACGCACCATTTCACCCACTAAATCACTGACCGCGCCAATATATACCTCCACTGGCAATTCTGTTTTTACAATCGCCCCTAGCTTACCACTAGACAAATAATTATAAAACAATTTGGCTTCGGCGAACTCCTCCCAAGCCGCGCGATAACTGCCTTGATTTTCCAAATCTTCAATCTGACGCACTAATTTTTGCCCATTAAACAGATGTTGCTCAGCCTGTTTCAGTAAAACAGCGGCTTGAACTAAATCGCCCCGCTGGCTGGCAAAAATTGCTTGCTTGCTCAAAAATTGGGCCTGATTAGACATTTCCGAAAGCTGCCGGCGGCCCTGTCCGGAAGTTTGATAACGCTTTTTGATTTGCTGAAAAAAATTTTTATCTATCATAGGTTTAATCTTACCATATTGCCTGGTTTAATGGCCAGGTGAACTGAGGGCGTTGCCTTAAAACAGCCAGCTAAGTTATACTTAAGATAGCTATGCCAACCAATCTTAATATAGACCCTAAGGCCAACACTGGCAAAATTGAACTACGCTGGCAATTCCGTGAATTTAAAAAAATCACCCGCAGCCGGCGCTGGTGGATAATGGCCGGCTTGATTACGGCCGCCATGCTGATTTATGCCCTGTTAAGTGGTAATTTCTTGTTTGCCTTGATAATAATAATTGGCGCGGCCTTATTCATAAATGAAACTAAGCGCTCCCCCCGGCAAATTGACTGCCGCCTTACCTCTACCGGTGTAGCCGTGGGCAAAAAATTTTGGCGCTGGTCGGAATTGGCAGATTTTTGGATAGCTTATCATCCTCCGGAAATAACCAATCTTTATATTAATCCTAAAAATCTCATAGACCCGCGCTTAAGTATCCCTTTGGAAAAAACCAATCCTTTAAAAGTTCGTGAATATTTACAAAGATTTATTCAAGAAGATTTATCGCGCGAAGACGAACCGACTTCCGAAGCTTTGGCCAAATTGTTAAAATTACAATAACTCTCTATAGACCCTTGATTTTTTTGCTCCCCAACCCTACAATAGTGGGGCTTGTTTTAAATCAAAATTTGCAGATTAAGAATTAAAATAATTTTGCATTTTGATTTTTGCATTTTGCATTCCCCTTATGCCCTCGTAGTTTCCGCCCAAGGTGGATCCCGCGGAGCGGGACAATTTGCCCAACCAAATCTGCGAGCCCTCGTAGTTCAATGGATAGAACGCGAGCTTGCGGAGCTTGTGATGTAGGTTCGATTCCTACCGAGGGCACCAGATTTGGTTGGGTGAAGATAGAACGCAAGCTTGCGCCTGTTCGCCGCTGGCAAAGAACTTGTGATGCAGGTTCGACCTGCCCAGTAGTGTCCTGCCCCGCAGGACTACTATCTGGGTTCCTACCGAGGGCAAAATGCTTAAGTAAGCACTCCCACTTGGGGGTGTTTTTATTTAAATAACCAGACTATAATAACAATATAAACCCTAAATAATTAACTGACATTTATTATCCAATACTAAAATCCATTGGGTATTATTTAGAAATT
>JACRFM010000048.1 GCA_016234305.1 Candidatus Kerfeldbacteria bacterium | reverse complement strand
TATACAGAGCGCTAAACCTTTTTCCTCAGCAGAGGAAATTGTAGGGCGTTTTCGGGCTGGAAACTACGATGATATGGTAGTAGTAGCGCCGATGTCAGTTATCTCACATCTGATTGATCTCGGTATTAAACCTTTGTGGGCCGAAATGCAACAGGTTTCCGACCAATCAATTGCTGATGTCACGGCCAAGGGACGCCATTACAAATTTGTGCGCTGGCGCCGCATTATTGCCCTTAACTTTAAATTTGCCGATGAGGCGCAAAATGATAATAATTAAATGTCTGAATGGCCCTTATGCCGGCGTAGAAAGGCGAATAATCGGCACGCCAATTGACCCAATGGAACTGCTTGGGCAAATGGTTAAAAAAGGTTGGGGCTGGAAAATTGATTACACTCAAGCAACCAAAGAAGAGATGTTTGAGTGGTTCAAAGCCGAAGTTGCCAGCCGTATTGTCCGCGCCTTAATCCAGGACCGCTTTGTCCAATTTATGGACCAGCGCTGGCAATTAAAGTCTGGCCAAAACATTCTCGATCTTGCCCAAAAGATCGAAGACTATATTGCTGACAGTGGTTTTAATATCACCATTGTCAGTGATGATGCCAACGGCCTTACAATCCGCACCGTCGGGCCGGAAAATCTAAATCCCAAACAAAATTAACCATTTTCCCATTCGCCACCGCCTCAGCGGGGTAAACGCGAATGGGAAAATGAAAAACAAAATATCGGAGAAGTTATTCACAATTAGTACTAACTTCTCCCCTTTTCCGAAGATATAAATCCAATTTGTATTTTCAGAATTGGTTAAAGGCTTGACAAAAACCAAATTAAATCATCACTAAGTTATTCCCTTGTGTCAATTTTTCACGGCCGTGAAAAATTGACACAAGCATAAATAAATCACTTAATGAAGCTCCTCGCAACAAAGCTGCGAGGTATCAAAGCGGAATCCCTCCGAAGCCAACCCCCCTTCGCCAAGGCTACGGCGAAGGGGAATAAAGAACATTGACAAAATCTATTGATTTGCTACTATAACCCGATTTGCCTGTTTTAAGCGCGGGAATAAATTAACCGTTTTTTGGCAACTCTCTTCTCTCTAACTTGAAACTATATCATACATTTTCCTGTTAGAGCGCCAAACGACTGAATAATTGTTCCCGCACTTAAGGCAGGCCTTTTATTTTTATCAATCAACTAAGCACCAATATCATTCCAATAGTACCTCCATTACCAGCAAATTTAAGTGTGCTTTTTGTTCACGGCCGTGAAAAATTGACAAATGTTAATTTTTACGAGATATTAATAGTAACAAGAAAATAACATGTCAAACCATAAACCATTAAGTAAAATAATGCTCGGAATTATAGCTCAAGTTGGCGAAAAAACCGCTAACTCCGTCAATGGTTACCTTGATTTAATAATTAACCCCACCGTCCTTAGATATGGCCGGTTGATTGATACGACTGGAATAAACGCTTTACACGATAAACGTCGTTCTCGCGCCGCTCTGCGTAATTTAGAACGAAGTAATTACATTAAAACCAAGCGTCTGGGACAAAAAATTTTTATCAGTCTAACCAGTAAGGGGCAAATTGAACTGCTAAGTGGTGAATTAAAACAGGCTAAACCGAACCCGCAGAAAATTTACACGGTGGTAATTTTTGATATCCCCGAAAGTCAACGAGCAGTACGCGACCAAGTGCGTTATTTATTAAAACAAAGCGATTTCAAAAAACTTCAACAAAGTGTTTGGGTCAGCCGCTTAGATAACTACGAAACGGTGAGAAAATTTATCAAACAACACCAGGCTCAAGCCTGGCTCAATGTTTTTCGGGGAACTGATTTTAATCATCAACCACCAATCTAAATCAGTTAATAATTTTGCCATTCGTCAATTTTTCACGGCCGTGAAAAATTGACACACCTATTCAAAAATTTATTTACCAGCACAATGTTTATCAAATTATAAATATCGCCTAACAAACCAATGAATGACATCCTCAAACAATTACCTCACGAACTCCTAAGCCTTAGCCACCAACTAACGGCTGATTTGCCTCAGGCCGAAGTTTATCTAGCGGGCGGGGCGGTGCGTGACCTACTGCTAGAGCGGCCAACCAAAGACTACGACTTGGTCGTACGCGGCGTACCGGCTGATAAGCTGGAAAACTGGCTGGAAAGGCAAGGTAAGGTTAATCTAGTAGGCAAAACTTTTGGCGTGTTTAAGTGGCAGCCGAGTTCTTGGCCTTATGAAGATATTGATGTGGCTTTGCCGCGCACTGAACACACTCTTAGTCACAGCGGCGAGTATCGTGATTTTAATGTGCAAAGCGACCCCAACCTACCAATTGAACAAGATTTACAGCGTCGTGATTTTACCATTAACGCCTTAGCCTTGAATTTGGCCACGGGCGAGTTACTAGATTCCGGCGGTGGTGAAGCAGATATACGTGCTAAAATAATCCGGACCGTGGGAAAAGCTGAGGAACGCTTGCAAGAAGACTCATCCCGGGTTTTGCGGGCTTTACGTTTGGCCTGCCAGCTTGATTTTACAATTGATAAAAATACCTGGCTAGCAATTACTGCCGCCAGTGAACTGGTGGCCGTTGGTAAAATTAACCATAATTGGCTGGTGCCGCGGGAAATAATCGCCCGCGAATTCTTAAAAAGCTTAATTGCAACCCCGGTAAAAACTTTAGACTTATACAGTGACAGCGGCCTGTTAAAACACCTGCTGCCCGAAATTGAAGCGCTTAAAAATACGCCCCAGCCGGAAATATTTCATAGTGAAGGCGATGTTTACGAACATACTAAGCTGGCGCTAGAGGGATTATCCAGTCCTGATTGGCACCATTATTTTGGTCCCAGTAAGCCCAGTTTGAATGTTTTCCTTGGTTTAGTGCTACATGACATTGGCAAACCGCTAACCCTGGAAACTCCGGAAACACATGGCGTGGACCGCATTCGTACCCATAACCACGAAATTGTTGGCCGAGATTTAGCGCGTCACCTTATAGAACAATTACGTTTAACCAGTTATGTAGACAATGACTACGGCCAAATTAACAGCGACCAAGTGGCTTGGCTGGTAGAAAAGCATCTGCTTCTAGCCCATGGCCAAGTAGCTGAATTTAAACCCAGCACTATTCATCGCTACTTCCTGGCCGACGAGGACAAGGGCCAAGAATTACTCCAAGTAATTTTTGCCGATATCTATGCCACCAGGCCAAGCGATGGACGAAATCTATTGCTTGGTCTTGATGAACTGCTGCGGCGAATTAAAGAATTAAAAAAGAGTCTACCCCCAGAGGGTTTAAAATTGTTACTAGGTGGCCAAGAAATTATGACAGAATTTGATTTAAGGCCGGGCCCTAAAATCGGCCAATTGCTAGAAGCACTTAAAGAAGCGCAATTGGAAAAGCGAGTTACTACTCGGGAAGAAGCGATTAAGTATTTAAAAGAAAAACAAAACGAATTTCTAATTACTAATTCCTAATTTCTAATCAATTCCCAACCGATAAAATTCCAATAACAAAGCTCAAATATCAAATCAATGACTAAATGACAAATGAATAAATTTGGATTTTAGATTTTGGATTTGATTTGACATTTGGATTTTGAAATTTGAAAATTATTTATAATTTAGGACTTTATAGATTATATTTTACGCTTATCCTATGAACACTTCCCTTACCGTTCCCCCAGAAGCAACCGGCGTCAGGCTGGACAAATTTTTGGTTAGCGAATTGCCTAAATTTTCCCGCCATTTCCTGCAACAAGCCATTAAAAACAAACAGATTAAGGTTGACTCTCGCTGTGTGCCAATTCATTACTTTTTAAAAAACAGACAAATTATAAGCGTTGAAAATCTGATTGAACCGAGCGAGCGGACCCTAACTCCCACTAATGAAGTAAAGTGGAAAATTGTCAAAGAATCAGCTGATTATTTAATTATTGATAAACCAGTTGGCCTAACAGTTCATCCGGCAGCTGGCGTCCACGAGTCAACCTTAATAGAGAGTTTAGTCAGCAGTTACCCGGAAATCTTGGAAATCGGCGAAGATAAATTAAGACCAGGTATTGTCCATCGGTTAGATAAAGACGTTTCCGGTTTAATGGTTATAGCCCGCACCGAGCAAGCTTTTGTTCATTTAAAAAAAGCTTTTCAAGACAGGACTGTGCTTAAAAAATATCTAGCTTTGGTCATTGGGCAAGTTAAGCAACCATCTGGCATAATTGATTTTCCCCTGGCCCGCTCCAAGACCAAGCACGGACGCATGGCCGCGCGCCAAAGAAATGACCCTGCGGCCAAACCGGCCATAACCAAGTTTGAGGTAATAAATACTTTTCAACAAGTAACTCTTTTAAAACTGACTCTGGAAACCGGCCGCACTCATCAAATTAGAGCTCACCTTAACGCCTTTGGTCATCCTCTAGTCGGCGACAAAATTTATCACCCCTCTAAACTTACTTTTAAAGCCACCCCGGACAGACTTTTTTTACATTCCCATAAGTTGGGTTTTTATGATTTAGGGGGCGTCTGGCAACTATTTACCAGCCCTTTGCCGACAGAACTGAATAAATTCCTGCAGCAATTGAAATAATTATGATTATTAGTCAAGCAACTAAGGTAATGTGCAAGCACATATGGCGGTTTCCCCTACAATAGGGAAATGGCTATATCTATGTCAAAAACAATTAAAGAGGAGCGAATGCGATGGGTGCTTCCCGTCGTAAAAAAAGAGATAAAGTTGCGCGATGCAGCCAAG